>DASQFN010000015.1 GCA_035633115.1 Gemmatimonadaceae bacterium
CAGTCCATGCGCTCAACGTAATCGCGCTTGAACGTCTTCACAAAGGCTTCCGCCATGCCGTTGGATTGCGGGCTCTGAATGGCCGTGGTCAGCGGTTCCAAGCCGATCTCCCGCGCAAACGAGCGCGTGGTGCGCGCAATGTAGGGTGAACCGTTGTCCGTCAGCCATTCAATGGGTCGCTCGGGCAGCGCACTGCCGAATCGCGCTTCCACGGCCTCGACCATCAGGTCGCGCACCATCTCCCCAGTGATTCCACCTATGGTTGCGATCCAGCTCATCGCCTCCCGGTCGCAGCAATCCAGCGCAAAGGCCACCCGCACCCGCTCGCGATTGCCGCAAGCGATCTCGAAACCGTCCGAGCACCAGCGCCGATCGCTCTTACTCACCGCGATCCGCCCGTCGTGACTGGGCGAATCCAGCGGCCGCCCGGTGTGCCGCCGAAGCAGCAAACGATGGTCGCGCATGACGCGGTAGACGCGCTTGTGGTTGACTCGCGTCCGGCCTTCGCGGTCACGGCGCCGATTGACCATCGTCCACGCCCGCCGATAGCCGTAGGACGGCAACGCGGCGACCTTTAGTCGTGATCTCGGCGACGAGCTCGCCGTCCTCGCGCAGCCGGCGGTTGCGGCGTCGATCCGTCCAATTCGCCAGCCGGTGTGCCCGTACGTACAGGTTGGAGCGCGCTACACCCAGGACGTCGCACACGATTGTCATCGGCCGTCCCCGGGCAACAAGGGCGAGCGCGCAATCCATTTTCGCTCTCGCCGCGCCACCTCCATGGCTTCCTTGAGAATCTCGGCTTCGAGCGTCTTCTTGCCGAGCAGGCGCTCAAGTTCACGAATTTGGCGCCGAGCCGCTGCAAGCTCCGCCGCCGGCACGACCGTCTCGCCCGCCTCGACCGCGGTGAGTGCGCCGATGCGCTCGAGCTTGCGCCAGTGGAACAGCTGATTGGGGTTGATGCCGTGCTGGCGAGCGATCAGCGACACCGTCATTCCCGGCTCGTACGTCTCGCGCACCATCGCGAGCTTTTCAGCACCCGACCAGCGCCGTCGGCGCTCGGCGCCCAACACTTCGATTTCTTTGTTCTTCCGACTAGGGCGTGTTAACACTATCTGAGTCCTTCGACAATCAAGGCGAAATGGATGAAGGCGATGAACATCACGTCGAGTTTGTCGAAACGCGAGAAGATGCGCCGGAAACCTTTGAGGCGTCGAAACAGTCTTTCGATCTCGTTGCGCCGACGGTACATGACGCGATCGTAGTCCCACGCCGAGAGTCGATTTTGCTTGGGAGGTACGACGGGGACAAAGCCCAACTCCAGCGCGAGCTGCCTGGTTTCATCCCCCTCGTAGGCGCGATCCATCAGCAGGTAGATGGGCGAGGCAGGGGCGTCCAACGTGCGCAGCAGCTGGCGACCCGTCGGCGCATCGTGCGCCTGGCCGGGAGACAGCGCGAACGTTATGGCCGTTCGAGCATCCGCGGCAACCAGATGAATCTTGGTGGTCCATCCCCCGCGGGATCGGCCGATGGCTTGCGGCCCGTTTTTTTTAGCGCCCCGGTGCCATCCGGATGGACTTTGACGATGGTGCTGTCCAGGGCCACCGCCTCGATCTTGATGCGTACGATCTGGGCCTGCTGCAACTGTTCGAACACCGCATCGAGCACGCCGCTCTTGGACCAACGATTCATCCGCGTATAAATGGTGTGCCAGTTGCCAAACCGCTGCGGCAACCCGCGCCATTTGCAGCCGTGCTCGGCCACATACAGAATCGCATTCAGCACCCGCAGGTTCGTTAAGCTGACGTTGCCGCGTTGCCGCGGCAAACATTGCTCGATATGCTGATATTGAGCTTCGGTGATTTCCATAACCGAAGGATACCGCAATCTCATTCATTAGTGTTAACACGCCCTAGATCATGCCGCGCGGTCGCGAGAAAAAGCCATGGTGGGAACAACCGCGGCAACCGCGAAAGCCGAATAGAGACGAGCAAGAGGAAGCCGAAGTAAGGGCAGTGATCGCAGAGCTTCCTGAGGACTGCGAAGCGGTCAAGGCATACCACGCGGGCGCTGACACTGCGCCTATCAGTCACCTACTGCGGAGCGATCGGCCCGACTTGCTT
>DASQFN010000016.1 GCA_035633115.1 Gemmatimonadaceae bacterium
CAGCTCCTAAGAAACTGCTGCCTCGAGGAGCTCACCGGTTGTGAGATTGATCAAGCCGAGGCCCAGATGGGCGGCGCGTTTGCGTAGGCGTTGGAGGATACGGGTGCGGTGTTGCGCATCATAGGCGTCGGCGCCGGGATCGTGGTAGAGCAGTTCACCCTTGAGTAAACGGTAGACCAGGATGGCTAGTTTCCGGGCGGTGGCGGTAATGGCTTTTGCTTTGCCGACCCGGTAGGCGAGGCGGCGGTAGAAGGCCCCGAGGGCGGTTTGGGTGCGGCCGAGACTCATGGCGGTCAGGCGAAGGATGGCCGCGGCGCGATTGGCGGAGGGTTGGGTGCGCGAGCTGAGGAGGCGCCCGCCGGAGATCTTGTTGCGGGGTGCGAGGGTGAGCCACGAGGTAAAGTGGTGTGCGGTGGGCCAGCGGCGCATGTCGGTCCCGATTTCGGCGAGCAACCGGAGGGCCGTGTACGGGCCGATGCCATCGACCTGTGAGAGATCGACGCCGGTGAGGTGGTGCAAGGGCGTCCGCAGGTCAAAGCGCGGTTCGTTGGCGCGCGACCTCTGCCGCGGCCGTGCGTCGGGCAGGGGCTTGGTCGGTGCCGCTGTCCGAGCAACCAGCATGGTCAGATGGGCTTCAATGGCGGCGTCGCACGCGGCGAGTTGCAGCTGATAGGCGTCGAAGAGCGCCAGGTGTTGCTGGAGGACGAAGACATGCTCCGGGCGATAGTTGCCAGTGAGGGCGGCGACGATCTCGACTTCGGACGCGTGGCAGCGGTAGTCGCGATGCTGCGCGAGGTGTTGGGGATCGCGCTGCCCCGCCACGATGTCGCGGAGGATGCGCATGCCGGTGACCCCGGTGATGTCGCTGACGACCAAGGGCAACTGCACATTCATCTGCACGAGGGTTTTCTGCATGCGCTGGGTGTGGGCGCTGGCGCTTTGCACGAGTGACGCCCGGTGGCGGCGGTAGGCGCGGAGCGCGACGGTGGCCTCGGCGGGCCGGAAGCTGCCGCGCAGGGGACCGACGATGTGGAGGTCCCGTAACCACTCGCAGTCGGAGACATCGCTCTTGCGTCCGGGCACGTTCTTCACGTGGCGGGCGTTGACGAGGAGCACCGTGAAGCCGCGGGCTTCGAGGATCTCGAAGATGGGAATCCAGTAGACGCCGGGGGCTTCCATGGCCACGCTGGTGATGCCGCAGGCGGCGAGCCAGTCGGCTAGACGCTCGAGATCCCCGGTGAAGGTCGCAAAGGAACGGACCGGCGTCGGATCGCGATCCGGCGCTACCGCGACGAAGTGCTGGGCCGATCCGCAATCGATGCCGGCGGCATTAGGATTGATGCGTTCGAGCACGGCGGGTGAACGGCGTGCCTTGGGCGGACGACGGCCATGACGATTCATTGGAAGGCTCCCGTACATTCCTGTACATTGAAGAGGCCTCCGGGAACAGGGATGCGGATGGAAGACAATCTCCTAAACGGGATCACGCCGCGTAACGGCGTGTCACCAGTGATGACGCCGCAAATCCCAGGACCACGCTAACAGACGGACTCAGAGTACCAGTGCGGGTTCGGTCTCGGTTCCCGGAGGTCTCCTATTCTACTACGCCGTCAGTTTCTGGTGCGATGAGTCGCGATCACATCGCGTGGGCCGCTAACAG
>DASQFN010000017.1 GCA_035633115.1 Gemmatimonadaceae bacterium
CAATTCGACCAATTGACGGACAATCGCTAAACCTAAGCCTAACCCGCCGAATGCTCGCGTGGTCGTCGCATCGGCTTGCCGGAAGCGGTCGAAGACGTGCGGCAGAAACTCCGTCGCGATGCCTTTGCCGGTATCGCTGACCGTAACTTCGACATGTGATTCGACGCGCTCCAGACTAACAATCACGCGCCCGCCTTTCGGCGTGAACTTGATGGCGTTCGAGATTAGATTCCACGCCACCTGTTGCAGCCGGTCAGGGTCGCCCGAGACTTGCCCCGCCGGAGAATCGAGTTGCAACTGTAAACGCATCTCCCTAGCTTCCGCCGTCGGGCGCAGGCCTTCAACCGCCGCGATGATGATGGTGCCGAGGTCAACGGGTTGCACGCTCAGGCGCAACTTGCCGGTGATGATGCGCGAGACATCGAGCAGATCGTCAATCATCTGCACTTGCATCCGCGCATTACGCCGGATGACTTCGATGGCGCGTAAGGAAGCCACCGGGTCGAGCTTAGGATTTCCTAACATCTGCGCCCACCCGACAATCGATGTCAGCGGCGTGCGAAGTTCATGCGAGAGCGTGGCGAGAAATTCATCTTTGAGCTGATTCGCTCTCTCCGCGGTTTCCGTGAGTTCATGTTGCCGGGTTGCAGAGAGCAGGAGCTGTTCGTTCATCGCGATCACTTGTCTTCGGAAGATCGCCATCTCTGTCGTATCGGTCACCTGGATCATGACCCCCACCGGGCGTTCGTCCGCCCCGAGTATGGCCCACACCGAATAAGACCAGTAAACGGGTGGCGTTTGGCAGTGCTCCTGCTCGACTAAAATCTCCGGCGTTCCCGTGCGATACACACGGTCGAAAAGCGAGAGACATCTATTTTCCTCCCCTTCCGGCACGGCCTCGGCGAAGGGGCGTCCCACCAGTTCCGTTGCCTCCTTCCCGACAAGGCGCGAGAACGCGGGATTGAGCTGGCGCACGATGTGCGTCGTTCCTTCAACGGCGACCATGGGGTGCGGTGAAAGTTCAGAAAAGTACCGGCTGAGGCGCACAAGGTCGAAAGCCTGCTCCCCCGTGACCGATCCTGGTTCCTCACGCATATGGCACCCCTACTTATTACTTTCCAGTTCGTCCGGAAGCTCCTGGATTTCCTCCGGCTCTGCGTTCCATGGCCCGGGAACCCCGGTGATTAGGCCGCGATAACCCATGAATCGCTCGCCGATGACAAGACCCTCGGAAGTGATTTTGAATTCGCGCATGTCAATGCTGTGTGTGCTCCGACGCATCTTGATGACTACCATCATCTTGCGGAGTTGGCCGTTGATCGACACAAACCGCAGGCGGAGGATGTCGTCGCTGAGGAACGAGATCGCGTAGGAGCTGAGGCTGAACCCGGTAAAGATCTCCTGAATTTCAACGGTGCTGAGGATCGTCACACCAGTCCTCGTGAGTGCGCCGATCATCCGGTACAGCGATTCCCGGAAGTCGGTGCGGAAGCCGGGAGCCAGCGCCATCTCAAACCCGGCCAGCGAATC
>DASQFN010000018.1 GCA_035633115.1 Gemmatimonadaceae bacterium
ATCTCCGCCGCCTTTTCGCCAATCATGATCGACGCCGCGTTCGTGTTCCCGCTGACCACGTTGGGCATGACGCTCGCGTCCGCCACGCGCAGCTTTCCTACCCCTGTTACCCGGAGTCGCGGATCGACGACCCTGCCGATCCCGCATGTGCACGTCAAGTGGTACACGGTTAGCGAAAAATGCAGCGCGAGATCCTCCAGAAGAGCATCACTCGGAGTCGCGCCCTCCTGATACCCGTGCTTCTTCGCGAGGAAAGGCGGGACCAGCAGGGGACCGATCTTGCGATGGGAGGGCCACTGCGCTACGACCTCAAGGGCCCTGCGCACCACGGCGATCATCACCTTCAGGTCGTGGGCATCGCCGAAGTAGTTCATGCGGATAGCTGGGTGAACGGCGGGGTCAGCGCTTTCGAGCACGATCTCGCCTTCACTATGCGGCAACACCGGATTCGCCAGTACGATCATGCTTTCCGCGTTGGCTGCCAAACGCTTCGACGCGTCGTCGAAATACTGATCCGTGTCAACGTTCAGGCACGAATGCCACAACTCGTAGTTGTACCCACAGGGAATGAAAGCGATCTGCGCGTCGTGACTGTGGTGGTCGCCGAGGCCGGTCGAAAACCAGGCACACGCCTCGTAAAGCGAGGAGGACACGAGGCCGCAGCCAGTCTTTTTCCACTCGGCGAGTCGCCGCTCTGCTTCCTGCTTCAGAGCCTGAAGCTCGGCAGGCATCTTCTCATCATCCTGGGGATCCGCGGGCAAAGGTCCGGCGGGGTGGCGAAGGGCGGCAGCTCCCATAGAGAGGCCAACTTCACTCATCGAGACGCCGACCCCTGGCGCCGGAAAGAACAGAGGCACCTGGATGTGGTCCTTTAGGTGCTTGCCAACATGTGGCAAATCGACGAGACACGGAACGCCAATCGTTTCGAGTTCGCGTCTTGGCCCAATACCGGAGAGCAGCAACAAGTGGGGCGAACCGACCGCGCCCGCACTCAAAATCACTTCCTTGCTAGCGATGGCGGCACTGATCTCGCCGGTCGCTTTGCGATACTCGACGCCCTTGGCCTCGATCTGTCCGGGCGAACCCTCCAGTAACACGCGCGTCGCCTGCGCCCCGGTGATGATCGTGAGGTTGGGCCGGTGGTCCGCCTCGCCCTCCAGGAATGCGCGATAGGTGCTCGACCGTTTGCCCTGCCGCGTACTGGTTTGCACGAGCGACACCACACCCGCCGCGCCGCCGCGGTTGCGTCCATTGTAGTCACCGCGCGGGATGCCGGCCGCCTGAGCCGCCTCGACGAATTGGCGGGCGCCTGGGAGTATCGGCGAACGCACGCAGACCCCCATTGGACCAGCGCTGTTGTGCGCCGCCTCATCGATCACGACTTCATCGCACGGCGCGAGCCCTTCGCTCTTCCGGAAGTAGGGCAGCACATCAGCATAGCTCCATCCGGTCGCGCCGCCCTCAGCCCAGGCATCGAAATCGCCCGGGTGGCCGCGCACATACGCCATATAGTTGAGCCCGGAGGACCCACCGAGCATCTTGCCTCGCGGCACCGGGACGCGTCGTCCCCTGAGCCCGAGCCCGGCCTTCCCGGGGTCCGCGGTGTACATCCAGTCCGTGGCCGGGTTGAGCTGCATGGTCCCGCACGCCACAGGCATTAACTCCACGTCCGGCGGCCGCTCGCCCGCCTCGATGAGTGCCACACTACAACCAGGGTCTTCAGAGAGACGAGCCGCGATCACCGCCCCAGCGGATCCGCCCCC
>DASQFN010000019.1 GCA_035633115.1 Gemmatimonadaceae bacterium
TTTGCCGCCGCTCATTGATCGTGAGATTTTTTTCGGCAACCCGGAGATCGCGGGAGCGCAAATCTCGCCCGACGGCAAGTACATCTCGTTTCGCAAGCCGTACAAAGACACGATGAACATCTGGGTCAAGCGCGCCGACGAACCGTTTGAACGCGCGCGACTAATCACGAACGAAACGAAACGCCCGATTCGCAATTATTTTTGGTCGCGTGACGGCAAACAAATTTTGTTCGTCAACGACTTTGACGGCGATGAGAATTTCAACGTCTACGCCGTCGACCCGGCGGCAACTCCGGCGGCGGGCGCGGAAGTTGGGGCATCGCGAAACTTGACGGATCTGAAAAAAGTGCGGGCGTTCATCTACGAAGTGCCGCGCAGCGAGCCGGATGCGATTTACGTTGGGCTAAACGACCGCGATGCGCGGTGGCACGACCTTTACAAGGTCCGCGTTTCAACCGGGGAGCGTCAGCTGATCCGGCAAAATACCGACCGCTTTGACGGCTATCAATTCGACAACGCCGGCAAACTGCGCCTCGCCACCCGAATCCCGGAAAACGGCGACACCGAGCTTTTACGACTTGACGCCGACGGCAAAGTGTCGAAAGTTTATTCGTGCAATGTTTTCGAGACGTGCTATCCGGTCCGTTTTCATAAGGACAACCGGCGTGTCTATATGGTCACTAACAAGGGCGACGTTGATTTGATTCGCCTGGTTCTGCTCGACCCGGAAACCGGCAAAGAAGAAGCGGTTGAGTCCGACCCGATGAACCGCGTTGATTTTGGCGACGTGCGCTATTCCGACGTGACCGACGAAATAATTTACACGACTTACGACGACGACAAGCCGCGAATTTATTTCAAAGACAAATCATTTGAAGCTGATTACAAACTTTTGCGAAAGCAATTGCCGAACAAAGAAATCGCCTTCGGCTCGTCAACTAAAGACGAGGGTATGTGGATGGTCACGGCTTGGAGTGACACCGAACCGGGCGAAACGTATCTGTTGGACCGCAAATCGAAAAAGTTGACGAAGCAATACAGCGTTCGCCAAAGACTTCCGCGCGAACACCTGGCGGAGATGCGCGTGGTCCGCTACAAATCTTCGGACGGCATGGAGATTCCGGCTTACTTGACCTTGCCGAAAGGCGTTCCGGCGAAAAATCTACCGGCGATCATCACTCCGCACGGCGGGCCTTGGGGGCGTGATACTTGGGGCTACAGATCTTACGCGCAGTTCGCCGCCAATCGCGGCTACGCCGTGTTGCAGCCGAACTTCCGAGCTTCAACCGGCTTCGGCAAAAAGTTTCTCGATGCCGGAAACAATCAATGGGGCGATAAGATGCAGGACGATTTGACGTATGGCGTCAAATATCTTGTTGAACAAGGCATCGCCGATCCGAAGCGCATCGGCATCTGGGGCGGCAGCTATGGCGGTTATGCGACGCTCGCGGGCATCACGTTCACGCCGGATTTGTACGCGGCGGCGGTCGCCGAAGTCGCGCCGTCGAACTTGATAACTTTGCTCGAAACGGTTCCGCCGTATTGGGAAAGTTTTCGTGTCGTCTTTTACAAACGAATG
>DASQFN010000020.1 GCA_035633115.1 Gemmatimonadaceae bacterium
GTTCGGCAAAGCACTGAGCCAGGGCTTCCGTATCACCCCGATTCTCGGCGGCGATGTAGATTGCGATGGGTGTTGGAAGATCGATAGACATACCAGTTATTTCAAACCTAGTCGATCGGCCAGGGCATAGCCTTCGGCAACGTGGTCACCGCAGGCGTGTCGGGCTCTGGTTCGCGCGCGGTCGTGTCGAGGACGCGCCACCACGGCTCGACGCCTTCCGCATGCGCCGGCTCGACCGATTCGCCGAGGCGAGGCATCACGAGTCGCGCACCCGCTTTCGGGCCCAATTCCAGTAAGGCCTCCGCAGGCTGGTCCCTAAGCCGGCATAGCCGGAACCAAACAGGATAAAGTAGCTGGAACATGGTCACTGGAGCGGAGGCGGTGATGGGACAGATGCTGACGGAGCGTTACCGCGAACGCTTGGTGGGTGTGTTGTCTTGCTACGACCGAATCGTGATCACGGGCACGCTGCCTGGGGCATGCTACGCGGGCGGGATGACGAGCTTTCTTTACTCTCGCGGCATCCGCATCTTCGACTACGCGCGCTTTGCCGAACCGCTGCGAGAACGCATCCGCACCCGCGCGCAGGAGGCCTGTACCGAGGCGGGCATCGCGATCGAGCACATTCACAAGTCCCACATCCGCAAGGAGGAGGTGGTGGCGAAGGTGCTCGCACGCCGCGGAGAGCATCCGGGGCTGGTGCACGTGATCTCGGCGATGGAAGCCTGCGAGAGCTACCGGCCGTGGCACGACAAGGCCACCGGCAAGACGGCACTCAAACCCGACTCGGGCAAGTGTCTGCACTACTATTTCTACTTCATCGATGAGAAATTCGGTCTTTGCTACCTGCGGGTGCCGACTTGGTGCCCGTTTCGCCTTCAGTTCTACTGCAACGGTCATGCGTGGCTGGCGAGAAAGCTCACTGCTGCTGGCATCGAGTTCAGTCTCGCCGACAACGCCTTCGTGCGCATCGAGGATATCGACCGGGCGCAGGCGCTCGCTGATGCCATGCGTCCCGATGAGTTGCACCGACGGCTCGATCGGTATGCCGAGCGTTTCTGTCCGGTGAGCGATGTCTTCGGTCAGGCCTATCACTGGAGCCTGATGCAGGTGGAGTACTCGACTGACCTGATCTTCCGCTCCGAGGCCACCCTGAAGTCCTTGTATGAGAGCCTCTCGCGCCAGGCGGTGCTCGCAGTCAAGGCCGAGCAGGTGGCAAGCTTCCTGGGCAAGAGACTCACGCCCCTGCTCGCCCAAGAACTGGGCAGCCGCTTTGCCACCCGCATCGAGGGCACCTGCATCAAGCACCGCTTCGCCAGCACCGGGGTGAAGATGTACGACAAGTTCGGCCGCGTGCTGCGGCTGGAAACCACCACCAACGATGTCTCCTTCTTCAAGCACCACCGCAAGGTGGAACACCGTGATCGGCACACCACTCGGGAACTCGCTCCCCTGAAGAAGACGATCTACAGCCTCATCGACCTGCGCGAGATTCTGCTCTCCTGCAATCGGCGCTACCTGGAGTTCCTCTCGGCCATCGAGGATACCTCCAGCGGCGAGCGCGATCTGGCGCGGCTCAGCGAACCCCAGCGCGAGGGCGATCGAACCATCAAGGGACTGAACTTCTTCGAGCGCACCGAGCACAAGCTGCTGCGCGCGCTTCAGCGCCCCGAGTTCAACATCCACGGCATGCGACGCGCCAACCTGGCACCCTTCGTGCCCGAGTTGAGCCCCTCGCGCCTGTCGCGTCAACTTCATCGCCTGCGATCCCTCGGCCTGATCAAACGCGTCACCCGCTCCTACCGCTACTACCTCACGCGAATCGGACGCGCCGCCATCGCCGCCGCCTGCTCCCTTACACAATTCAACATCGTGCCCGCCTTGGCTCATGCAAAATGACAAATTCTTCCCCAAAATCATCAACTCTTGAGTTATAAGAGACTAA
>DASQFN010000021.1 GCA_035633115.1 Gemmatimonadaceae bacterium
GTTCGTCCCGAAGAATCGATCGAACAGCAGAAAGACCAGCGCAATCGTGATGACCGGGAACGCGAGGATGAGCAGGAACATCACCACGAACGACATCCAGGTGAACATCGGCATGCGCATCAGCGTCATGCCGGGCGCCCGCAGATTGATGATGGTGGTGATGAAGTTGAAGGCGGCGGCGAGCGACGAGATGCCGAGTATCTGCAGACCGATCACCCAGAAATCGATGTTGATTCCGGCAGAGAACGCCTTCGTCGTGAGTGGCGTGTAGCCGAACCAGCCGCCATCGGGCGCCACCTGGAAGAGAATCGGCACCGTGAGGAAAATTCCGCCGAACAGGAACACCCAGTAGCTGAAAGCGTTGAGACGGGGGAAAGCGACGTCCCGGGCGCCAATCTGAAGCGGGATCAGGAAGTTGAAGAACGCCGCCGACAGCGGCATGATCGCCAGGAAGATCATCGTCGTGCCGTGCATCGTGAAGAGCTGGTTGTAAGTTTCCGCGGACACGAACGCGCGATTGGGTCCCTGCAGCTGGATGCGAAGCAGCTCCGCCTCGAGACCGCCGATGAGGAAGAATGCGAGGGCGGTATAGAAGTAGAGCAATCCTATCCGCTTGTGATCCACCGTGGTGAGCCAGCTCCAGACTCCACCCTTTTCCTGATAGGGAGTGGCAGCGTACGGAGGGGCCTGGGTGGGAATTGCAGTCGATGCCATCCGATAATCCTCTTACTTCAACGCCCAAAGGTAAGCGACGATGTCAGCAATCTGCTGATCGTCGAGTCCGCCCTGCGCCTTGGTGACGCGCGTCTTGAGAACCGGATCGTACTCGTTCATGCCGAGCGTCGGCATCAGGATTCCCGGCTTCATCAGGCGGGCATTCTTGATCCAGAGCGCGAGATACGCCGGCGTGTTGGGAAAGCTTCCCGCACCGATCGTGCTGCGCGACCCGAAATGCGTCAGGTTCGGCCCGATGTTCCCCATCGCTGCCGGATTCCCGACAATCGCGTGACATCCAATGCAGGCAGTGGATGAAAAAATCTGCTTCCCCCGGTGCGCATTTCCAGTCAGCCCTCGCGTGAACGTCAGCCCCGCGGGAATTGGGGTTTTGGGCTTCGCGTACTCGAACTCGGGCTGATTTCTCGGGAATATGTAGCCGGCCTGCGTGACTGTAGCCGCGGGAGCCGGCGCTAAGGTGTCAGTGCGCGGAGTGGGTGGCGTTGGAGCGAGTGCGCCGGGTCTGATAGCCGGCCCTCCTTCGGCGACCGGAGTTGGCGGGCCAACGTGCGGCGGGCCCATCGCAACGGCGCCAAATACAGCAGGGGCGCGCTGACTCGCCACCCAGCTCGCAAACTGGTCCGGCTTCACCGTGTACACGCGGAAGCGCATCTTCGCATGCGACGTTCCGCAGTACTCGGTACAGAATCCGTTCCACTCCGAGGTCTCCATTGTCGAGTCAGGAGTGAGCCAGATGTAATTGACGCGGTTGGTGACGGCGTCGCGCTTGCCGCCAAGCTGTGGAATCCAGAACGAGTGAATCACGTCCACCGACGTGAGCTTGAAGCTCACCGTCCGGCCCGTCGGCAGATAAATCTCGTTGGCAGTGGTGATGTTGTACTCGGGATAGCGGAATTCCCACCACCACTGATGTCCTATGACTTCTATTTCCAGCGCCCCCGCAACCGCAGTCGCCTGCGTTTTGAAGATTGTCCGTACCGTGGGCACCGCGATGAACAGCAGAATGAACGCAGGAATGAGAGTCCAGATGATCTCGACTACGACGTTTCCGTGCGTCTGCGGTGGCCGCTCGTCCGTCTCGCGCTTCCGGTACCGGATCATGATGTAGATCAGCCCGGCTTCGACGAGCACGAACACGATTGTTCCAAGGAGCAGCAGCCGATCCCAGAGAAAATCGATCGCCCGCCCGTATTCCGAATGCGGAGTGAACGTCGTATTCGGATGCGATTGCTCGCAAGCCGCGAGTGTCAGCGCAAGCACGGCCATCGTGCCATACGATGCCAGTCGCCGCAGGCGGGAATTCCCTCTCATTCCGGATCCTTTAGCCTTCGTGTCGGAGCATACGACGCAGCTCGGCGTCGCGCTGAGCTCAGGGTGGAAAAACAGCTACAAGCTAACGCCTGCCCAACTATATCGGGAGGGTGCCGGAGGCCTGCTGCGGATGCGTCATTGCGCCCGGATTCAGCACCCGGTCGAGCTCCTCGCGAGTCATCAGTCCGCGATCACAAACGAGATCGTAAACCCCCCGCCCGCTCTCCAGCGCCTCCTTTGCAATTTCCGTGGCCTTCTCGTATCCGAGCACCGGTACGAGGGCGGTGACGATGCCAATCGAATACTCGACGAAATGGCGCATCCGCTCCGGATTGGCAGTGATTCCAGTGATGCACCGCACGCGCAGAACGTCGCAGGCACGCGTCAGGATGATCATGCCGCGCAACAGCCGAAAGGCAATTATGGGCTCGAATACATTCAGCTGAAGCTGCCCGGCTTCGGCTGCCATCGTAACGGTGATGTCTCCGCCGATGACGTCGAAGCACACCTGGTTGACGACCTCGGGAATCACCGGGTTCACCTTACCCGGCATGATGGATGAGCCGGGCTGCATCGGCGGAAGGTTGATCTCACCGAAACCTGCGCGCGGACCGGAGCTCAGAAGGCGAAGATCGTTGCAGATCTTCGACAGCTTCACTGCACATCGCTTGAGAACTCCCGAGAGCTGGACGAACACTCCGGTGTCCGACGTCGCCTCGACCAGATCGGGTGCGGTGATGAGCTCGACTCCGGTGATCCTCGACAGATGTTGTCGAACATTTTCGGCATACCCGGGTGGTGCGTTGATCCCCGTGCCGATTGCCGTAGCACCCATGTTGATTTCGCGAATCAGCATCTGCGCCTCACCGAGGCGATCGACATCCTCGAGGATCGTGTGCGCGAACGCCGTGAACTCCTGGCCGAGCGTCATTGGAACCGCGTCCTGAAGCTGAGTGCGGCCCATCTTGAGATACGGCGCGAATTCCTCGCCTTTCACGAGGAATGCTCCGGCAAGCGCGCCCATCGCCGACCGGAGCTGATCGATGCTCGAGTGCATCGCCAGCTTCACCGCCGTCGGGTAAACGTCGTTCGTGGACTGGCTGAGGTTGACGTGCGAGTTCGGGCTCACGATGTCGTAGCTGCCGCGCGGATGACCGAGCAGCTCCAACGCGCGATTCGCGATCACCTCATTGGCATTCATGTTCGTCGAGGTGCCGGCGCCACCCTGAATCATGTCGACGCGGAAATGCTCGTGGTGTCGTCCGTTCCTGAGCTCGCGGCAGGCGCCGATGATTGCTTCGGCAGTCTCGTTGTCGAGCAAACCCAGCTCGCGGTTGGCTTCGGCCGCAGCCTCCTTCACCGCCGCCGTCGCTGCAATGAGCGTGGGGAATTCGTGCAGCTCCACTCCGCTGATCGCGAAATTCTCCATCGCGCGCAGCGTCTGCACTCCGTAGAGCGCGGTGCTCGGCACCTCGCGCTCGCCGAGCAGGTCCCGCTCACGTCGGGTAGCGGGGCGATGTTGGGCCGGCTCGGACCTGCCGGGCGAATCCAGGTTGTCTGCGCTGCGGAGCTGATCTGTCATCGTTCGCGTGAAGCTACACTCGCGGATTACGTTATGCGAAGCCGACCCACCCACCTCCGACGCACGACAATGACAATCTCCCGTTCGTCGGTTGTCACAACGAGCGGGCGCTCGTGGAAAATCCCGGGTCACGTTGGCGACTCTGCAATCATCGGCGCAGGTCAGTACTGCGACAACACAGTTGGAGCAGCAGGGTCGACGGGGCGCGGTGAAGCGAACATCAAGGTCTGCGGAGCGTTTCTCATCGTCGAGCTGATGCGGCAGGGAATGTCGCCGGAGGCAGCCTGCCTAAAGACAATCGAGCGCGTGATTGCCATGACGGAGAAGCGGTTGCTCGATGACCGCGAGCGCCCGCGATACGATCTCAGCTTTTACGCGCTGGCAAAGGACGGACGCTTTGGCGGCGCAACCGCATACTCGGGGTTCCAGTTCGCCGTTGCCGACGCGGCCGGCGCGCGTCTGGTCGAGTCACCATACATGTTCAGGAGCTCTGAACGGCCGGTATCCCCCGCGGCGGTGTGTCGCCCAGCTTGAACGTTCCGACGAGCTGAGCGACCCGTCGCGCGGCTGACGAAAGCGAGCTCGCCGCGCCCGCAATCTTGTCGATGCTGTCGCTTTGCTCCTCGCTGGCGGTTGCGACCTGATGCATCGCTCTCGCAAACCCCTGGGTTCCGAGGGCCAGATTATCGAGCCGCTGCGTCATGTCCACCACGAGATGGTTCGATTCCTCGACAGCCGTCTCGATCGAGGAGCTCCATTTTTCCGCGTCGATCACGCCCTGCTCCACCTGCATGAACGACTGGCGCCCGTGACTGGTCGCATCGTTCACGGTCTGGAGAGTGCCGAGTGTTCGGGCGGCAGACTCGCGTGAGCGGCTGACACGCTCCATCATCGCCCGGGCGAGAAGATCAGTGCGCTGCGCCGCTTCGGCCGAATCGGCGGCCAGGCGTCGCACTTCATCCGCAACGATTCCAAATCCTTCTCCCTGCTCGCCCGCCCGCGCGGCTTCCATCGCAGCATTCAGCGCGAGAAGCTTCGACTGACGGGAGATCTTCTGCACGAGTGTGAGAAATGCGCGAATCTCGTCCACGGCGATGGCCAGCGCTTCGATCGACTCGGCACTGGCTCGTGCATCGGTAGTGAGAAGCTCCAGCGCGCGCGAGCTGTCGTCGAGGCGGGCGCGATTCTCCTGCGCCAGTGTCCGCAGCCGACGCTCTCGACGGAGATTCTCCTGCGCCCTTCCGCGAAGCAGGATAGAGATCTCCTCGAGCTTCGCCGCATCTTCCGCAATCTCCTTGATCGTGCGCGCCATGTGGCTCGATTCCTTGCTCAGGGAGCTCGACGTTGCCGCAGTCTGCTGTGCTGCCTCGGCTACGCTCTCTGATGCAGCCGTGATCTGAGCAGACAGCGTTGTCGTGTCCCGCGCAGATGATCGCATCGTGCCCGCGAGCCTGCGGAGTGCGACGATCATTCCCGAAGTTGCACGGCTCAGCCGCCCGACTTCGCTGTTGACGTGCGACGGCGTGAACGGAACCGACAGCTCGCCGCTGGCAACCGCTTCCGATAAGCGCGCGAGCTCGGCGACCGGCCTGGTGACCTGCTGCTCGATGAGGCGCAGGACAAACAGCCACGCGAGGAGCAGCAGCCCCAGCACCCACACTGCGCCGAACATCAGCGTGGTCTGCACCTCGCTCGAGGCCAGGAACGCCCGCCTCACTTCCGGAGAAAGCACCTGGAAGAGCCGGTAGACGAACCATGCGATGCCGATGTGAAAGACAGCAAGTGACAGCACCATCACCACTGCCGCCCGGCTCTGGAGCATGCCGAGCATGGGCGAGAAGAAGCCCCCCGGCTTGACCTCGACGGGTGGAATTCCGTCCCACGTTGGAGTCGGGCGGTGGTGCGCCTCTGTCTGCGGAAACTGAGGATGCATCTGGCGAAGCCGGTCTCGAAGGTGAAACTGCTTTACGGTCAGGCTACTTTGTACCGATGGACCACCGCGTCAACGGCGAGCGCCCCGAAGAGTACGATCCCCAGGAAATCGAGGGGAAATGGCAGCAGCGATGGCGTGATCGCGGCACTAACGCCACGGACATCCGCGGCGCAGTCGACCCGTATTACGCCCTCATGATGTTCCCATACCCGTCGGCGGAAGGGCTCCATGTGGGCAACCTTTTCGCCTTCGTTGGCAACGACATATATGGACGATTCCAGAGGCTCCAGGGACACAACGTCTTCGAGCCGTTCGGGTACGACGCGTTCGGTATCCATTCCGAGAATTACGCCCTGAGCGTCGGCAAGCACCCGAGCACGCTCATCCCGCAGAACATCGCCAACTTCGAGAGGCAGGTTAAACGCGCCGGGCTGATGATCGACTGGTCGCATTCGCTGGCCACAACAGACCCCGCGTACTACAAGTGGACGCAGTGGGTTTTCCTGCAGCTGCTGAAGAGGGGCCTGGCCTACAAGAAGCAGGCGGCCGTGAACTGGTGTCCGAGCTGCAAGACGGTTCTGGCGAACGAGCAGGTCATCGGCGGCAGGTGCGAGCGATGCGACACGCCTGTGGAGCAGCGACTGCTCTCGCAGTGGTTCTTCAAGATCAGCGAATACGCGCCGAGGCTTCTAGCGAATCTCGATCATCTGGATTGGTCGGAGAGCACGAAAACCGCGCAGCGGAACTGGATAGGTCGGTCAGAGGGGGCGGAGATCGTGTTTCCAGTTACAACGACGGACGGAGCCGAGGAGATTCGCGTCTTCACGACACGCCCCGATACGGTGTTCGGGGCGACGTACATGGTGCTTGCACCGGAGCATTCGCTGGTAGAGAAGCTGACGACGCCCGATCACCGCGCGGATGTCGAAGGCTACCTGGAGCGGACCTCAAAACAGGATCTCGTCACGAGAAAGACGAGCACTGAGAAAACCGGCGTCTTCACCGGCTCGTACGCGATCAATCCGGGAACGGGACAGAAGATTCCCGTCTGGATCGCGGATTACGTGCTGATGGAGTACGGGACTGGCGCGATCATGGCCGTGCCCGGCCACGACGACCGCGACTTCGAGTTCGCGATGCTGTTCGGGCTCCCCATCGTTCGTGTCGTCTGCGCGGAGGGAGACGACCCGAACGCGGATTTTTCTTCTGCGTTCAAGGGGGCGGAAGGTGCAACGCTGGTGAATTCAGGTCCGTTCAGCGGGCTGAGCGTCGAGGAAGGGAAGCGTGCGATCGTCGAGATGCTCGCGGGAAAAGGCGCGGCGAAACCGGTTGTGAACTATCGGCTGCACGACTGGTGCATATCGCGCCAGCGGTACTGGGGGCCGCCCATCCCCATCATCTACTGTGATGTCTGTGGACCGGTCCCGGTGCCCGAGAAGGATCTGCCGGTAGTGCTCCCACACATCGAGGATTTCAAGCCTGATGACTCGGGGGTGTCGCCCCTGGCGCGCCATGAGGAGTGGTATCACGTGCCCTGTCCGCAGTGCGGAGCGCAGGGCCGGCGGGAGACCGACGTATCGGACACGTTCCTCGACAGCGCCTGGTACTTCCTCCGTTATCCGAGCGTCGGGAATGACGACGTGCCGTTCGATAACAATCTAACCAAGAAGTGGCTGCCGGTTGATACCTACATCGGAGGAAATGAGCACGCAGTCCTGCACCTGCTCTACTCGCGCTTCGTGACGATGGTGCTTCACGACATGGCTTACCTCGATTTCGAGGAGCCCTACGAGAAGTTCCGCGCCCACGGTCTGATAATCCGGAACGGCGCGAAGATGTCGAAGAGCAGGGGCAACGTCGTGATTCCCGACGAGTACATCGCGACCTGGGGAGCTGACGCCTTCCGCGGATATCTCATGTTCCTGGGACCCTTCGAGGAAGGCGGCGATTTCCGCGATGCAAGCATCTCGGGAGTGAAGCGCTTCCTCGACCGCCTGTGGGCGTCTGTTCTCACGGCCGTCGATCGGGACGGCGGGCTCGCGCCGGCGGCGGATTCGGCCGAGGTTATGCGCAAACTGCATCAGACGATAAAGAAAGTGGGCGACGACATTCCGCGCCTGAGCTACAATACCGCGATTGCGGCGATGATGGAATACATGAACGTCCTCCGTCGCGGCGAGCGCACGCTAACACGTGAGGAAGTCGAGCCGATCGTCCAGCTCGTTGCGCCATTTGCTCCCCACATCGCCGAAGAGCTGTGGGAAGGGCTTGGCCATACCGAAAGCGTCTTCGACGCGGGATGGCCGGCATTCGACCCCGCGCTCGTCGCTGACGAGCGATTGGATCTCGTGATTCAGGTCAACGGCAAAACGCGTGGGAAGGTGAACGTGGCGCGCGATATCGGGCAGGAGGAAGCGGTCGCCGCCGCGCTCGCCGAGGAATCAATCGCGAAGTTCCTGAGCGGGCCTGAGCCGAGAAAAATCATCTTCGTACCGGGTCGATTGCTAAATCTCGTCGGATAGCCGGGCGGTCTCAGCTTGGCCAACCCTGCCAGTATGCGACGCACGAGGCGACGTTCAGAAGAGTCCCCCTACAAGATCACCGACGTAGTAGCCTACAATCGCGACGCCAAGACCGACCACGAACATGTCGAGACCGGACCGGAAAACGCTCCGGCCGGTAAACACGGATCGGGCGGCCCCGACGAGAAAGTGCGAAAGCATCGAGACGCTGAACGAAATCAGAATCGCCAGCCTTCCGCTCGTGAAAAAGAACGGAAAGACAGGGATTACCGCACCGAACGCGGTCGCCAGACCAGTCACCCATCCCTCGCGAACCGGCGAGATCGTCTGCTCCCCGATCTTCAGCTCTTCCTGCACCTGCTCCTGGAGCATGCGTGCGGGATCAGCCATGATCTGCGTCGCGAGAGTGTTCGCCAGATCGCGGTCCATCCCTTTCGCTTCATAGATCAGCGCGAGCTCATCGCGCTCGATCTCCGGCATGAGCGCGATCTCGTCCTTCTCCATCGCAATCTCGTAGTCGTATACCTCGCGCTCGCTTTTCGCTGCGAGGAATCCGCTCGATCCCATCGACAACGCATCCGCTATCGCGCCGGCGACTCCCGCGACGACTATCGCAGCGTGCTGGTCGGTCGTGGCTGTGGCGCCGATCACTCCGGCGACCAGGCCGAAATTCGCGGTGAGTCCGTCGTTGAAGCCGTACACGACGTTCCGGAGGAACCCGCCCGATTCCGTGCGATGCCATGGCTCGCCACTCTTTCCGGCAATCCCCGCGAGAGTGGTGGCATGCTCTGCCGATTCCCTCGCCAGCGTGAGAGCTTCGCCACCACCGGGCGCACCAAGCGGCGTCGCGCGGTGCATGTCGAGATACGCTTTCACCTCGCGTCCTTCCTCCTGAAGCAGCATTGGGAGAAGGAAGCCCGGCCCGAACACCTTTCCGATTCGCGCGAGAAGCTTCGCGCGTCCGCTCGGCTCGAACTTCTTTGGGGGATGACCATGACTGGTCATCAGATCGCCCCAGACGATTACGTGGCGATCCTCGACTTTCGCGAGGCGTGAATAGATGTCTTTCTTGTGCTGATCCGGCTCTGCCGCAGCCAGTATGCGATAGAGGTAAGCCGCGTCGGCTTCGTCCTGCCAATGGTGCTCGAAGGCATGGATATCGGGCTCGGACCTTTCGTCCGACGGTGCCTGGAGCGTTGTAGCCATTTCCAAATATCGCCGGATCGGCAACTTTGGGCACCATGGCAACCCTTATCCGGCCGCGGCTGTCATACCGATCAGAAACCGGACATCTGGAGAAATACATGAAGAGTCGTTCACTGATTGCGTGCGCCGCCGCCCTGGCGCTCAGCACTGAATTCGCAATGGCACAAAAGCCGAGTCCTGCTCCGGCTCCCGCACCGAAAGCGCGCATCTCGACGCCCGAAGGCGAGCGTTGCATCTCGACCGACGCGGGGCGCATCGAATGTCGGAAAATGCTCGAGGGTGAGCTCGGTCGCGGGCGGCCGGGTTACCTCCGCGGGCGCCTTGATTCTGCGCTCATGAAACGCGCAGCAGTCGGGCTGCAGATCAGCAGCACGGGAACTCGGCGCGATACTATAGGTGTGTTCGTGTCATCCGTTACTCCAAAGGGGCCGGCTGAGAACGCCGGCATCATCGAGGGCGACCGGATTGTCTCCATCAACGGTGTCGACCTCCGCGTTTCGTCCGCCGATGCCGAGGACAGTTACGCAAGCGGGCTGGCCACGCGGCGACTGCAGCGCGAAGTCGGCAAGCTCGCACCGGGCGCGCGAGTGAGCCTCCGCGTATGGTCCGGCGGCAGAGTACGCGACGTTCAGGTGACGGCCGGCCGCGCGTCCGACCTGACGAGAGCGAGAGCGTTTAACCTCGGTGGCTTTCCGGGTGGCACTTACATCTATAGGGACGGCTTCCCCGAAATGCTGGACATGCCGGAAATGATCGACATGCCGCCGATGCCGCCAATGGCTCCCATCGAGGCAATTCCGGCTACACCTCCGATGGTGCATCTCGCGCCAGTGCCTTCAGCGCCCCGCATGCGTGTGCGGGATTTGCCCCGTATGCGCCGCCTGGACCTCGACCATCTCCCGCGGATGAACATCGAGCAGGGAGAGCGCCTCAGGATGCTCGCGCCGCCGGGAGTTGGGCCACGTCGCATCATTCGCATCTGAGAAGTCGATCTCAGGCATCCGTGACGAAGGTTCAAAAGGATTCGGCGGATTATCCGAATAAGTTCGGATCGATTCGTACCGGCGCTCACTAGGCGAAGCGCCACTCAGAATTTTCCCGTTTGCTGTAAAACAAAAAGGGAACGGCTCGGGTGTGGACGCCAGGTTTAGGCCGGGACGATAGAATCCGGATAATCCGCCGAATCTGTTTGAACCTTCGTTCTCAGATGCCTGAGAATCCGCGAGCTAGCGCTGAGCTCCGCTCCTCAAGAAGGCGTGCTCGAAGCTCAAATACACGAACACCCCGCGACTGCCGCTGCTCGGGCCGACGCCGATCGGAATCGCGACACCAGGAACGATCTGCAGGCCCGAGTCGAAATTGAGCGCCGAGCGAAAGCCCGGTGAGATCACGAAATCATCGCTCCATTCGGTGTCGCTCTCGCCGATGACTTCCTGCGCACGATTGTAGACCGTCTCCACCATCATCTGGAAGTTCGGATTCGCCGTAACGATGAAGCTGTGCCCGAGAGTGAATCCGAATACATTCGCTCTTTCTCCCGCGATGTTACGGGCGGATGGTGAGAACGCGGCACCGGCGTTTACGTGTTGCGTCAGAAGTGGCGAGATCACGTGACTCAGAGGCAGCATTCCCTCGATGCCCGGTGCGCCCGCCCCCCGCCCCTGCTTCCAGTCGCCAGTCGGAAACGCGACGGATACTCGCGGCGATACGGCCAGTAGCGTGAGGCCGCTTCCGATCCACTGGTACCGATAATTCACGCGAACATCGCCAATCCCCGTTTCCTGCGCAAAGCGAACCACCGGCACGTCGTAGCTGAGCTGGTGGGTGATTCCGCCGAGCGGCCACTCCTGCGTAAAGGCGGCGTCGAAATCGGAGCTGCCGCGGTAGGAGCGGAAGATGCTTATGTGCTGAACGATCCCCTGTTCCTGGTTGTATGCTTCCTCGATAAGGAAGCTGTTGTCCTGGATCGCAGGGGCCTCAGGGGCCGGCGAGCTCTGCGCAGCGAGCAACGCTGGTGCGAAAGTCAGGAGCAGCACCAGATTTCGTAGCTTGGCTACCGGGAAAATAGAACTTCTTAGGCTTGGCTCCTCTGAAGTTTTGGTAGCATTAACCTTCGGTTTTTGTTTGTCCATAGCGCCTAAATTAGTGTCGCCTAACTACAGCCACAAGGCAGAAATGACCAAGTTGCAGTTCTTCGTGTTCTTCGTGTACTTCGTGGTCGCTTCCTCCCGACATGACACCTATTCCAGATGAAACGACGAAGGTAAGACTCGACAAATGGCTGTGGGCGGCGCGGTTTTACAAAACCCGCGCGCTTGCCGTCGATGCCATCGAGACCGGCAAGATCGAGGTGAACGGCGAGCGCTCCAAGCGCTCGAAGCTCGTGCAGCCCGGTGACAGAATCCGAATCCGCATGGGGCCGTACGAGCACCTGATCGCGGTCAAAGGAGTTTCCGAGAAGCGAGGCTCGGCTACGATCGCCGCGCAATTGTATGAAGAAGACCCTGAATCGAAAAAGGCCCGCGAGACGACGGCGGCGCACGTGCGGGCGATGCGGGCCAGCACCGGATACGAGAGCGGGCGGCCCACAAAAAAAGATCGGCGCGACATCGAGCGGTTGCGCCGGCGCTGAAACCATCTCTACCTGAACCTGTCTTCTCTCTGGCGGGCCCTGACTCCTGTATCCGATCCGTTCGATCCGCTGAATCCGTTTCTACATTTCGAACTGCGCCCCCAGCTCCACAACACGGTTAGGCGGAATGGAGAAATACTCCGTCACAGTGCCTGAGTTCTGCGACATGAAGATGTAAAGCTTCTTGCGCCACCTTGCGAGCCGGGACTTTCCCGAAGGGAAAAGACGCTCCCTGCCGAGGTAATAGGTCGTGTCGCGCGGGTCGGATTCGACGCCCGCCTCGCGAGCAAGCGCGAGCACCTCCGGGACATTCACTTTTTCCATGAATCCATAGCGAGCCATCACGCGCGAGAAGCCTTCCCCCAGCTCGGCAGTCGTGAGCCGCTCGTCGTTCGGGACCTCCGGAACGTTCGCCGAAAGAATGGACAGGAGGATGACGTGCTGGTGCAGCACCTTGTTGTGCCGCAGATGATGAAGCAGAACGAGCGGAGCCCCTTCCGGATTCGACGACATGAACACTGCCGTACCGGGTGCCCGGTAAGGTTTTCTCTTTGCAACGTCGCTCAGGAAGAGGTCAATCGGCAGCGAGCCCTTGGCGAGAAGCCCCTGCACGATCTTCCTGCCGCGGTTCCAGGTGGTCATCAGCGTGAAGATGATCACGCCGATAACGAGAGGCACCCATCCGCCTGCAGCGATCTTGATCGCGTTCGCTCCGAAGAACGAGAGGTCGATGATCAGGAACGCGACGGCGAGGCCGAGAACCTGCACCCAGCTCCAGCCCCAGCGCGTACGGGCGAGCGTCGCAAAAAGAACAGTCGTGATCGCCATCGATCCGGTGACGGCGATTCCATACGCCGCTCCCAGTGCCGTAGTCGATCGGAAGCCGACAACGATCAACAGGCATCCCACCATCAACACCCGATTCACGAACGGGATATAGATCTGTCCGTGTTCAGTGTGGGACGTGTGCACGATCGACATGCGGGGGCAGTAACCCAGCTGAATGCACTGCTGCGTGATGGAGAATGCACCGGAGATGAGTGCCTGCGATGCAATGACGGCCGCGGCTGTGGCGAGCGCGATCATCGGGTAGAGCAGCACTCGGGGAGCGAGAAGATAGAACGGATTTGCGGCCGCGGTGGGATCCTGCAGCAACAGCGCTCCCTGCCCGAAATAGTTCAGCAGCAGCGAGGGAAATACGAGCGAGAACCACGCGACGCGAATCGGCCGCCGTCCGAAGTGGCCCATGTCGGCGTAGAGCGCTTCCGTCCCCGTGATGGCGAGCACCACGGCGCCGAGTATGACGAATCCGCCCACCCCGTGTCGCAGGAAGAACTGAACGCCGTGAAGTGGATTCAGCGCGGCGAGAATATGCGGCTCGCGGACGATCTGTACCGCTCCGAGAATCGCGATGGTAACGAACCAGACAACCATGAGCGGGCCGAAGACGCGCCCGACTTTGGCAGTCCCCTTTTTCTGAACCAGAAACAGCGCGAACAGGATCCCGACCGTCGCCGGAACTATGAAGACGTTGAAGCGCGGCGTGATCACCGCCAGTCCCTCGGTCGCACCGAGGACGGACATCGCCGGCGTTATCAGGCCATCGCCGTACAGAAGCGACGCGCCGGTGAGGCCCAATGCGGTGATGATCAGGCGCCGCCGATGATCACCGTCCCTCCGCTGCTGCTGCAGAATGAGCGCGAGCAGCGCCAGCTCTCCGCCCTCGCCGCGGTTGTCCGCGCGGAGGATGAAAACGATGTACTTGATGCTGACCACGATGATCAGCGACCAGACGATCAGCGAGAGCACGCCGTAGACGTTGGCGGCATCCGGGGCCAGCCCGTGCTCCAGCTTGAAGCATTCGCGAAACGCGTACAGCGGGCTGGTGCCAATGTCGCCATAGACGACGCCGAGGGCGAGCAGCGTCAGCTTCGCGAGTCGCCGTCCCTCTGGAGCAGCTTCGGGGTGGCTAAGAATTGTTAGGAGGCCTCTTGGACGGAGTTACCGCGGTCCACCCCGGGCGCAGAGAACCCGAAGGCGACAGTCAATTAACGTGCCTTTGGCAGGCAAAACCAGACCGGTTGACCGGCATGCCGCTTGCTTATCCTGTACCCGCCGCAAATCGCGGCCGATTCATTCCTGAAGTAGAGGGGGATATAATGGACAAAGACCTGAAATCCCGTGGCCTAGAGAACGAGATCAAGGGAAAGGCGAAGGAAATGAAGGGCGACCTTCGTGGCGATCTCGGCGATGCGACGGACAATACCAGCGAGCACATCAAGGGAAGAAAGGAACAGCTCGAAGGCAAGATCCAGAAGAATTTCGGCAAGGCGGAGAAGAAGCTCGACCCCGACACCTGAGCGGGAAACTGATAAATGAAACGGGCCCCCGCGCATTTGCACGGGGGCCCGTTGTTTTTCCGCACTCCGCAGTTCAGTCCGCAGTCCGCATTGTATTACCGCAGTCCGCAGTGCAGTCCCCGCCTACTCGTACCTCAGCGCAATAATCGGATCGAGCGAGGCAGCCCGCCGGGCCGGCCACACCCCGAACAGAATGCCCACTCCCGCCGAGAACAGGAACGCCAGGAGCACCGCGCCAGGATCGACAGTCGTGTTGAAACCCCCGAGCTTGTTCAGCATTGCCGCCCCGCCGCTTCCCACAAAAACTCCCAAAATTCCGCCGAGCAGGCACAGAACAATCGCTTCGATCAGAAACTGAAGCAGTATCGCGCCCTTTGTCGCGCCAAGCGCCTTTCGCACTCCGATCTCGCGCGTCCGCTCGGTGACCGATACGAGCATGATGTTCATGATCCCGATTCCACCCACGAGAAGGCTCACCGCCGCAATTCCCGCCAGCAGGAACGTGAACGTCTTCGTCGTCTCCGCAAACGTGTTCAGGAATTCCGCCTGGTTGCGGATGTCAAAATCGTCGCGCTTGTCGGGACCGAGCCGATGTTCGCGGCGCAGGATCGATTGAATCTCCGCCTGCGCGATCGGAATCTTGTCTTCGCTTATCGCAAGTACGCCGATGTTGCTCAGTCGATCTGTTCCCATCACGCGGAATTGCGCCGTAGATATCGGAATCAGAACGAAATCATCGGGGTTCTGCCCGAAGCCGCCGGCCTGGCCCTTCGTCTGGAGGACGCCGATCACCTCGAACTGCAATCCACCAATTCTCACGTTTTCGTTGAGCAGTGCATCGGGCGTCTGCAACCCGAGGTTGTCGATCACGGCTGAGCCTACCACCGCCACGCGCCGAATACCCGCGACTTCGGCGTCGCCGAACATGCGTCCGACCGCCAGCTTGCTGTTTCTGATCTCGAGATACTTGGCCGTGCCGCCGGTGACCTGCGTCAGCGCATTGGTGCTCCCGTACTGGAACATCAGCCTCTTGTTCATCTCGGGACCCACCATCGCGAAATTCTCCCCGCGCTTCTCGAGTGCTTCGGCGTCCCTGATCGTGAGCTTGGAGGCATCGTCGGTTTGCACGCCAAAGCCGCGGGCCTGTCCGGGCCGCACAGTCAGAAGCGTGGTGCCAAGAGCTGCGATCCGCTCGCTGATGGATTGCTGCGCGCCCTTGCCAATGGCGACCATCGCGATCACCGCGGCGACGCCGATCACGATGCCGAGCATCGTCAGGAACGAGCGCATCTTGTTCGCCCGGAGCGCGCTGAGAGCGACGATGACGATCTCCTTCATGAGCATTAAATCGTTCGCGCCCTTTCTCTTGATTCCGGGAAGCGCTTCGCGAACAGCTGCAGCGCCGTGAGCGTGCGGCGCTGCGTGCGTCTCGATATTTTGGGCTGGAAGAGTCATATCAGCCGCCACCTCCTCCGCGCTGACCACCCGCGCCGCCTCTGCCACCAGCACCGCCCCCTGCGCCACCGGGCCCACCAGCGCCACCTGTCGTGGGCTGCTGACGCTGCATTCCCGGCACGCCCGCCCGGCCACGGACCTGGTTCATGTTCTCCTGCTGCCTGGCCTGAAGCACCGCGACGTTGAGGATCGCGACCTGCTCACCCTCCTGGACTCCGCTCAGGACTTCCGAGTAATCGAAATTGCCGACGCCGAGGCGGACCATTCGTGGAGAGTACTTCCCGTCCTTGGAAACGAAGACGAGCCCGCGACGGCCTCCGCCCTGTCCGCGGCCGAATCCACCCTGGCCTGCAGCTCCCCCGGCTGACCCGACCGCGCCCGGCTGAGCGCCGGCGCTACTGCCAGTCGTTCCGGTGGAACCGCCAGCCCCTGCGCCACCCGCACGAGCACCCCCCGCACCGCGCTGACGGAACGTGCACGCGCGAGCGATCCCGGGGGCGACTCCGATTGTGGAATAGATCTTCTGCGTCTCAGCCTGCATCGCCTGGCGGTCGAGCTCGCCGGCCTGCATTCGCGTGCGCAACGCTGCGATCTTCCCCGGAACATCGGGATGCTTCGCGATTGTCGCAGTCACGGCCTCGCACTGCTTATCCGTTACTTCGGGAAGATTGAAGCCTCCACGCTGGCCGCCCCCCTGCTGCGCCGCTGCAGTGCTCGTCAGCTCGGCGCGACCCGAATTTTCTCCATTCGTGCCGGTGGCCGGTCCGTTCAATCCCTGAGTGCTGCCGACGCGCTGACCGCCGCGTCCGCCCTGGTTGCGGAGCACCTCGCGCACGGAGTCGGCGTCGAGGCCGAGCATCGGGGCAACGACCGCAACTTCATTCGGATTGCGCACCGCATCGTTCGACACGGCCAGCACATTCTCGCGCCGCTCTACTTCAATGGACACCTCGCCGTTCATTCCCGGCATAAGCAGACGCGCCTGATTGTCGATGCTGATCAGCACGGGGAACATCGTCACCGACTGCTGAATCGTCGCCTGAGGCTCGATCTTCTCCACTGTACCCATGAACGGGCGATCGGGGAAAGCATCGACGATAACCTGCGCCACGAGACCTGGCCGGATCTTGCCGATGTCGGTCTCGTTCACGAGCGCGCGCACGCGAACTTTCGTCAGGTCCGCCATCTTGATGATCGTCGTTCCGCCGCTCAGCCCGCTCGTCCCCGATGCGATCACCTGTCCCAGCGCAACCGGTTTCTCGATCACGGTTCCGGCAACGGGAGCGCGAACTGTCGCTTCCTCGAGACTTTGCGCTCTCAGATCGAGCGCCGCCCGATTTCGCAGGACTGTCGACTGCGCGTTGGCGTATTGCACCTGCGCTGCCTCGCGCTCGACAGCCGTGATGATTCGCTCCTTGTAGAGCGACTCCGACCGATCGCGCGCCTGCCTTGCCACCCGCAGGTTGACGTTCGCGGCGTCGAGATCGGCCCGCGCCTGCGCGTATGAATTCCGCGTGTCGCGAGTATCGAGCTGAACGATGAGATCGCCTGGTTTCACGAACGAGCCGGTTTCCACCGGCATGGCGACGATCTGGCCCGACGATTTCGCTTTCACTTCGATGATGTTTATCGGCTCGACAACCCCGGTAGCCTCGGCCTGCACGACAATTGTCTGACGCGTCACCGGCTCCAGCGGAATGGTGAGCTTGTCGTCCTTGTTTTTCGAGCAGGCGAGAGCTGTCATTCCCGCCAGCGCCAATAGTGCAGTGCGTTTCAATTGCATCTCCTAGAGGTCACGTCCGATGAGCGCTTCGAGCTGCGCCTTCGCCACGCGATAGTCGTAGCGCGCCCTGATCAGCGCTGTCCGCGCCTGATCGAGCTGCGTCTGCGATGTAAGGACTTCGAGCAGTGTGCTCGCGCCGAGCTCGTACCGTCTCTGCTGAACACGCAGATCCTCGACCGCTGCTGATACCGAAGCCGCCTGTATATCCACCTGCTGTTGTGCCGTCGTCATCTGTCCAAGCGCCTGAACGAGCGTCTGCCGGGCACCGAGCTTTGCGTCGCGCAGCGTGACCTCCGCGTTGTCCTCCGCAACTGATGCGCGCAAGAGCGACACTTCACGGTTCAGGTTGTTGAACAGCGGAAATGACAGACTGAAATTGAGACTCTGGTTGTACGCATATCGTTTGTCGCCAAGTCCAAAGGCCGGGTCGAGCCCGCTTCCGCCCCGCGAGAAATTCATGTTCACCGTCGGCAGATACGCTGTCTTGGCAGAGCGGGTCGCGGCTTTTGCCGATTGGAGCTCGGCTTCGGCCTGCTCGATTGCCGGCGCTCGCTGCACGAGAGGCTCGAGCGACGCGAGACGCGGAATGACCACTCGCTGGTCGAGCGTGTCCGAGGGAGTCGCCGTCACCGTGCGCGGAGATGCGACGAGTCGCGTTAGCGTCGCATTGGCCAGGCTCAGATTGTTGCGCGCAGTGAGCATTGCCAGCCGCGCGTTGCCGAGCTGAATCATCGATCGAAGCGAATCAGACGTTGTTGCCGCGCCGGCACGAAGCCGGAGACCTGCCGCGCGAAGCTGCTGCCCTGCCTGGTCGATCTGCGCCTGCGCAGCGCTCTCCGATTCGCGGGCCGCAAGAATGTTGTAGTACTGCTGCTTCACCTGCAGCGCGATCTGATAACGCTGGGTCACCTCTGTCGCTTCTGCGGCGTGCACGTCGGCCTTCGCCTTTCTGATGTCGAATAGACGCCGCCCGCCGTCGAACAGCTGAAGGCTCGCGTTCATTCCGGTGGAGTAGCTCGCCGGATTGCCGGTGAACGGAACCAGGTTCCCCTGTGTGTCGAACCGGTCGCCCTTCTGACGCGACGTTCCCGCCGAGAGATTGATCGATGGCAGGAACGCGCTGTACGCCTGCTTGACGCTGAACTCGGAAGTCTGAATCGAGCCGCGCGCCTGCACCGTCGCAGGTGCGTTCTGCTGCGCGAGGCGAATCGCTTCCGCCAGCGATATCGGTGTCGCGGTGGTATCCAGCGTTGCCTGCGCCGCGGATATCACCGGGGAAAAAACGAGTGCTGAGAGCGCGCTTCTGATGCTTTTCACTGCTAGGGTTTCCTTTTTCCCGGGTAGTCCTTGTCCCATCGTTTGCGTGCCGAGTCACCGCGTTTTCGCGAGTCCGCACGGATACTGTCGAACTTCACCTGCTGCTCCGGCGTAAGCACCCGCTTGAGCTGCTGGTGCGTGCTGTCGCCTATGACTTTGCCGATCTTCATCAGCGAATCCATCTGCGGCTTGATAGGCGCCCAAAGCTCACGCATCTGTTTTTCACGGTTCTCGAGGATCGTATCGAACGCGGCGCGCTGCGGCGGCGTAAGGTTCAGATCCCGCGACATGCGATCGAGAGGCGAGCGCGAACCGTGCCTGCCCGGCTTCCCGTGCCCCATCGCCCGCTCGGCGGCGAAGCCGATTGCTGCGCCCGCAATGAAGGCGCCAAGCAGAAATACGAGTGCGTACCACTTAGAGCGCTGCATCACCGGCTCCCGTCAGTAGGAGAGGACGTACTGTAGTGCTGCATCACGCTGGCCAGACTTGTCGGATGCGAGGATGATCTGCGCAGGCGTGGAATACACCTCAGGCGAAGTGTGTACCACGGATTCGTACGCGACCTGCTCGTCGGCCTCGCCGAAGCGATCGCTGACGACGCCGGCGACTGCGAAAATCGCGGCCGCCGCGACAAGTCCCACCTGCGCCCAGCCGCCAAGCACCGAAACCCAGCCTTGATCGCTGTGCGCCAGGCCGGCGTTCGCCACTCGCGCCATTATCCGACGCTCCAGCGTGCTCCAGTAGGCGTTCTCCGCTTCACCCGGCGCAACGAAGGGGCGGTACGCGTCGCGAATCGCGCGCGCTGTCCGGTCATCGAGCGCGTCTTTGTCGCGCTCGCCTCGCCGTTCGGATGGATCCGGAAACTTCAGTTCGTCAGCCATATCGTTAACCTCTCAAGTCTTTCAGTAGCTCGCGAAGCTTCTGCCTCGCGTGGTGCAGATCAGATCTCGCGGTTCCGCCCGGAATTCCGAGCATCTCCCCGATCTCGACGTGCGTGTATCCCTCTACATCGTGCAACACGATCACCGACCTTGGCCGCTCCGGCAGCGTCGCCAGCGCAGCTGTCAGCCGCTCACTAAGCTCGGCACTTTCTGCCGGATCGCGGAAGGGCGATCGAAGAGCGTCGGTCAGCTCCTCCGTGTTTCGAACCTTTCGCCGTCGCGTGAGATCGAGTGCTGCGTTGGCGACGATCTTGTTGAGCCACGCTCCGAAGCTCTGCGCAGGGTCGAATCTATCGAGCGCCTGGAAGGCACGGACAAATCCGTCCTGAAGCGCGTCCTCGGCGTCTTCGTGCACGGTGACAATCGCCCGGGCAACGAGGTAGGCACGTCTCTGATGGAGTCGAACCAGCCCCGAAAACGCGTTCTGATCGCCGGATTTTGCCGCTCGAACCAGCGCGCGTTCCTCATCAGGAGTACGCATCGGCCCCGTTGGTTGTTGGCTTCAATCTGCCCCGTCTGCGTATTCCTACAGGAAGTACGAGCCAGAAAGGCGCCACGTTGGCAAGGCGGGGCTTCCCGCGGGCCTTAAGGCGCCGGCGGAGGTGGCGCGGGCGGAGGCGCCGGGCCGGGCTTCCCGGCGGCGGCTTGCGGGGAGACCGGAATCGGGTGGGCTCCGGTGGTCGCAGGCGCCCCAGCCGGGGCCGTCCCGGGCTGGGCCGTTGCAGCGGGAGCAGTTGCGGCCGGGGCCGCGGCCGGCGGCCCATGATCGCCTCCCGCCGCCTTTTTCCCCTCGAAATGCCGGTTCGTGAGCCATACGATCGTCAGCATCAGCAGGAATATGACGGCGCTCGACATGATCAGCCCTCGAAGCGCCGCGCCCAGATCCGTGCTCTTTCCCTGGGCCATTTCCTACTCCTTCACGCCCGCGGAGTCGGACACCCTGACCTTGGTCATTGCATCGTTCTGGCGGATTGTCTTCACGACGTGCAGGCCTTCGGTGACTTTGCCGAACACCGTGTGAACGCCGTTCAAATGCCGTGTGTTCTTTTCGTCGAGAACGATGAAGAACTGGCTGCCGCCGGTGTTCTTCCCCGCGTGTGCCATGGAGAGCGACCCCAGCTCGTGCTTGTACGGGTTCCCGGCTGTCTCACAATCGATCTTGTAGCCCGGTCCGCCCGTTCCAATTCGCCGGTCGCCCTCAGGGAGATCGCGTGACAGCGGGTCGCCGCCCTGCACGACGAACTCGGGGATGACCCGATGGAATTTCACACCGTCGTAATAGCCGTCGTTCGCAAGCTTGGCGAAGTTGCCAACCGTATTTGGCGCGGCATTGTCGTACAGCTCGGCCTTCATCGTCCCGCGATTCGTCTCGATCGTTGCCTGTCGTGTCATCGTCTGTGCTGTGCGTCAGAGGGGAAAGTCGGTGAATGATACATCAGACCCGGGCCGACGGGCAGATGTCGTTGAGCACGCACTCACCGCACCTCGGCAGACGCGCGATGCACACTCTGCGGCCGTGGAAGATGAATAGATGCGATATCAGCGTCCAATCATCGCGCGGGATCAACTTCATCAATATCTGCTCGACCTTGACCGGATCGGTCTCGTTGGTAATGCCGAGCCGAACGACCAGACGGCCGACGTGCGTATCCACGACGATCCCTTCATTCACGCCAAACGCGTTGCCGAGGACGACGTTAGCTGTCTTGCGGCCGACGCCGGGCAGACGAACCAGCTCGGCCATCGTGTGGGGAACGTCGCCGCCGTGGATCTCGACGACAGCCGCCGACATTCCGAGCAGGCTCTTCGTCTTGTTGCGGAAGAACCCCGTGCTGCGAATCATCTCCTCGAGCCGTTGCGCATCGGCTGCGGCAAGATCGTGCGCGCGTGGGAATACGCGGAACAGCTCCGGGGTCACCATGTTGACCCGCTTGTCCGTGCACTGCGCGCTCAGAATCGTCGCGATGAGGAGCTGAAGCGGCGTCTCGAAATCGAGCTCACAGTGAGCGTCGGGATATTCACGTTTGAGCCGCTCGAGAATCTCGAGCGCGTGCGCGGCGAGCATCGCGCCCTTTTTCTGCTTTCTCGGCGGGGTCTTCCGCGCGGCAGTTTTCTGAGGTTTCTCCGCTGGGGTCATCCTCGGTGCTGATGCTCACTGCAGTCTACTCTTCGATCCCAGCCTGCCCGGGCATCCGATCGATCATCTCATGTAATTGCCGCTGGATCAGCTCGATCTCCTGGCGCGCACCCTCCGCGTCGAGGAGCCCCTTGCGCATGTTGATCGAGACGCGATTCATGTACTTGATCTTCATGAGCATCTCGTCGGTCGCCTTGCGAAGCGACGTGTAGCGACGCTTGTCGGCCCGCGCTCGATGGTACCGCCGCGTGAAATCCTCGAGCGTCAGGCGCCGCGCGAACTGAATCGCTTCGTCGACCGTTCTGCCTGGAATCGCTCCATGGTCGGGAATGCCGTGGCCGGTCGCGGGATCGCTGAAAAACAAACGGCCGATGTACTCGATGCCGTCGTAAGCGATGCGGACGGAGACGTCGAATGGCTTGCCATCCATCTCGATTGTCGACAGGTGCTGCTGGACGATTCCGTAATCGGACATCTCTACCGTTGGCTCACTTGGGATCAGGTTCGGCGAGGAAGGCGTCCACTGCGGCAAACAACTGCTGGGGCTTCTCAACGTACGGCACATGGCCGCAGTCGTCCAGCACGACGAGCTTCGCATTCATCGCCTTCGCCCCCGCTGTGGATGACGCCAGCGGAATGGGATCGTCACGCCCATGCACGACGAGCGTCGGGCAGGTGATCTGATTGAGCTGCGCCAGGAGATCGTAATCACCGAGGCTGTTCCACACGGAATCGAGCACTCGTCCGGTTACCCGGAAGGGCGTGAGGTCGCGGGCGTTCGCGGGATGCGCGAAGTAGCCTGCGACGCCGAGCTCGAAAAGTCGCTGGCGGTAAGCGTCGGGATCGGACTCACGCAGGTTCGACTCGGCAAGCTCGGCGCGCATGCGCTGGACATCCGGCGACTGCTGGCGCTTCGAAAACTCCGCTTCGAATTCCTTGCGGTAGCGACGGGCCAGCGGTGCGGGGTCGATTAGAACGAGTCGATTGGGTGCGGTGATTGTCTGGTCACGTAGTGACTCGAGTGTGTAAAGGACTGCCAGCAATCCGCCCCAGGAATATCCGACGATCGCCAGCGGATCGAGACTGAATTCTCTGACGACCGCCGCAAGATCCGCGACGTGTGTTTGCCATCCGATCGGCTCGAGGGCGTCGGACCTGGACCGTCCTCCACCGCGCTGATCGTAGAAGAGAACGTCGTAGCACTCCGCGAGGTGCAGCATCTGCGGGAGCATATAGTCGTGATGCGCGCCAGGTCCGCCGTGTAGCACGACGAGCTGTTGAGCGCCCGACTCAGCCGAGGGCCCGTACCGAGCCCAGTAGAGCTGTGTGGGTGTCCTGGTGGTGAATCCGGATTCGCGCGGCGGGGGAATTGTCTGAGGCATGAGGATATAGTAGCGAAGGAATCTTCGCGCGCTGGCGATCCTTGCACATGAAGCCTGCGTGCGCGAGCGTTCCCGCGTGCACGCCCGGCTTATTCTCGGTTTGCTCTTCTTTGCGATTTGTCTCGGACTCGGTTATCCGGGTGTCAGTCGCTACGATCCAAAGGAGGTCGAGGGTCTCCGGGATACGCGCCGCTACGTGGAGATGCTCGAGGGCACGGCCGGCTGGACGACGCAGCAGGAGCTCAGAGTCCTCGTGCCGTTTCTCGCGCGACCGATCTACCGTGCCGCGGTGGGCAGAGTCGGAACCTGGAGCCCGGAGTTCCTCGCGCTCCTCATCGTCAACAGCGCGTTCGTGGCGTGGGCGGCGGTGCTTCTTGCCGGCATTGGGGAGCGTGTCACCCAATCGTATGTCATTGGATTGACAGGATCGCTTCTTTATCTGTTGAGCTTCAACGTTGCGAACGTTCAGCTCGCCGGCCTCGTGGATTCCGTCGAGGCGTGGTCTATCATCGCGATGACCTGGGCATTGGTCAGCAAACGGTGGGCGATCATTCCGCTGATCGGTATCGTTGGCGCGCTTGGCAAGGAAACGAGCATCCCGCTCACGTTCACTTTCTGCGCGGCTTGGTGTCTGCGACTCGCTACGACGAAATCGGCTCCGCGCGCGCTCTATCTGGCGACGGTGGCGCTGCTCGTTCTGCAGGTCGCAACGATCACACTGGTGCGCGCAGGTCTGACAGGAGAAACGCTGCTTCCCTGGGAGATGGTGACCGCCACCAGACGACTGCAATTCGGCGACGCGCTCGTCGGATCGGTGTTCAACCGCGAGATGCTCTACGCCTTCGGTTGGCTGCTTCCTCTCGGGCTGTGGCGTTTGAGGCGGCTGCCGGTCGAATGGCTGATCGCAGCCGGGGCGAGTTTACTCGTCGCCCTCGGTATCGGAGTTTGGATCGGCGTCACTGGGAATGTTGCCCGGCCCGCGTTCAATGCTGTTGGGCCGATGCTGTCACTGTCTGTTGCGATTCTCCTCGCGGAGGTAGCGAGAGGACCAGCGCGCCAATCCAGTTGATGTTAGTGTTCGCGTCTCACCGCGCGGTAAAATCAGTTTCGGTAGTGACGAGCCGGCAAGTCTCCGCAATCAGCTCCGCCGACTCGCCCAGCTCTTTTTTCTCCATCCCCGGGTAGTAGTGAATCGTCGTTGAGCATTAGTCCGGCCTCTATGAGGGCGCAGCGTGACTATCGGTGCACGGCGGGCGGGGCGAATATACCACCCCGGTTTGCAACCCTGTAACGTACGCAAATGAAATTCCAGACAGTCACGGCCGTAGTGCTTGTCATCGCGTGCATACATATGACTGTGCCTGATGTCGGCGCGCAGACGGATGGAGCAAGTCAGCCGACGTCCGCACCGATCTCCGACATCCGCTACGAAGTGACTTTCGATTCGGCCACCGCTCTCAGGCGGATGCTCGTCGTCACGATGTCGTTTGCCACACGGTCGGCCGGCGATGTGCTACTCTCGCTGCCCGCGTGGACGCCGGGCGCCTACTCCATCGTGAACTTCGCGCGCTACGTCAGCGGGTTCAACGTGACCGACGGGTCGTCACCGCTTTCATGGGACAAGCTCGACCACGACACGTGGCGAGTGCGTACGACCCGTGCCGGCCGGGTTCGAGTCTCGTTCGAGTATCTGGCGATGACACTAGACAACTCCAACTCCTGGACGAAACCCGGGTTCGCATTCTTCAACGGGACCAACATCTTCCTCTATCCCGAGGGCCTCCCGGCGGAATTTCAGTCGACGGTCACTGTCCACACGAGTCCGTCATGGCGTATCGCGACGGGTATGACGCAGACCGGACCAACGACTTTTACCGCGCCGAATTATCACGATCTCGTCGATATGCCGTTCTTCGTCGGACGTTTCGACATCGACAGCGCGCAGGCGGGCGGAAAGGTCATGAGAGTCGCAAGCTATCCCGCCGGTGCTGTCTCGAACTCCGGACGGCGCATGATACTCGACCAGCTCGCGAAGCTGGTTCCACCCCAGGCCGCAATCTTCGGTGAAGTGCCGTGGAACAGCTACACGCTTATGCAGGTGGCCGATTCCGGATACGCGCCGGGCAGTGCGTCGGGCCTCGAGCACCAGAACTCACACCTCGACATTCTCTCGCACATCGTGCTCGGCAACCCGGTGCTGGCTTCGCTCTACTCGCACGAGCTTTTCCACGCGTGGAACGTGAAGAGAATGCGGCCGGCCGAGATGTGGCCGTACCGCTACGATCGCCCGCAGCCGACGCCGCTTCTATGGATCAGCGAGGGAGTCACCGACTATTACGCCGACGTCGCTGAAGTGAGAGGGGGCCTGATCAACGCGGAGCAATTCTACGCGATGACGACGGCGAAGATCGATGAGATCTCGGAGGAGCCGGCGATTGCGCTGGAAGATGCGTCGCTCTCCGCCTGGGTGCACCCGGTTGACGGCACGGGTGACATCTACTATTCCAAAGGCTCGCTCGCCGGATTCCTTCTCGACATCCTGATTCGCGACGCGAGCGACAATCAGCGGTCGCTCGATACGGTGATGCGTGAGGTGTACCGCAGCTCCTGGAAGCGCGGGCGCGGATTCACGAACGAGGAATGGTGGCAGGCGGTCGCACGTGCTGCGTCACGACCGCTGACTGACTTCGAGCGTCGCTACGTCGACGGACGTGAAGTATTTCCGTGGGATTCGGTGCTCCCGCTCGCGGGCATGAAGCTGATGGTCGAGCGAACTGTTCTTCCGAATCTGGGAGTGTCGATCTCCGGCGACGAGCAGGGGGCCCGCGTGATCGCGATCGATCCGGCGGGCGCCGGCTCAGCGGCCGGCGTCAGGGTCGGCGACTACGTGGTCTCCATCGGCGGCCTCGACGTGCGTGATCCTGCATTCGCAACGAGCTTCAGCGCGAAGTACGCGGGCGTGCCACCGGGTGGAACCGTGCCGGTTGTGATCCGTCGCGCGGGTCAGCCAACGACCCTGAACGTCGCCGCGAACTTCAGGACGAGCGAGCGGCGGCGGATCGTCGCGGTGACCGACGCACCCGCGAAAGCCGTTCGGATTCGCGACGGCATACTGACCGGCAAGCCGGCGTCATAGCGGCGATTACTTCAGCCGGTACCACTCCACTTTTGCCTTATCGCGGGGCGTGGGGCCGTTCCATGGCTCGCGCATCACAGTCTCGATCTCGCTGATCTCCCGCGGCGCGCGCGAGATCCACTCCAGCCCGCGATCGGTGATCAGGTAGTCGTCTTCGATCCTGACTCCGATGTTCTGGTATCGCTGGGCGGCCGGCCGGATCTTCTCGATCATCGCCAGATTGCGCGGCGTGCGCGGGATGACTTCGAGCAGGTTCTCCCGAACGTAGATACCGGGCTCGATTGTGAAGGCGGTTCCGGGCACGAGAGTTCCCGCGCCGGTTGCAGCGCCGGGGTCGTGCACGTCGAGACCGATTCCGTGGCCGAGACCGTGATAATAGTAGAGCGTGAATTGCGGGCACTGCCTGGAAGCGGTCTCATCGCAATCGTAGGTTGCGCGGGCGTCCTCGATGAGCCCGAGGCGCGCAAGCCCCGCAGCGATCGTTGCACTGGCTGAATCACTGAGTACTCGTGCGGGTCCATTCAGCTTCGCCTGCCGCTCGGCTGATGCCTGGGCGTCGCGAACAATCTGATAAACCGCTCGCTGCTCGGCGGAGAAGGTGCCTGCAACGGGAATGGTCCGCGTGACGTCGGCCGCGTAACCGGCGTACGACGCCCCGATGTCCATCACCACCACGTCGTTGTCGCCGTAGAAGCGGTCGTCCGCGTTGTAATGAAGAGTCGTTGAATTCGGGCCCGAGCCCACGATCGTCGAAAACGATGGGCGCTCCGCGCCATTGCGCCTGAACGTGTACTCGATGATTGCCTGCGTCTCGAACTCGTTCTGGCCGCGCTCCATCGAGCGCATCGCCTCACGGTGCGCGTCAACCGAGATTGCGACTGCCTTCCTTATCAGATCGAGCTCGGATGCGGTCTTCACTCGTCTCAGCTGAAGCACCGCGCCGTTCGCGGATTTGACAGTGATGTTCGGGCGTTTCGACGCGACGGCGCGCACAAACTGGTCGTAGGCGGTGAGAACAGTATGAGCCGAATCGAATTCGCCGACCACGTGCAGCGTGGTTGTACCGCTTCGCGCGAGAAGGGAATCGAGGAAGCGGGACAGCGTTGCGTGCGGACGCCCATCGAGTGACATCGATTGTTTCACGGCGGCAATGCCGAGTCGTCGCCCCGTCCACATCTCGCGCGACGGGTCCTTTGGCTGAACGAACAAATGCTGCCCGACGAGCGCGCCTGCCTTGATGTCGAGCACGAGCGCGGCATCCGCCTCCTTGAACCCGGTGAGGTACCGGAATTGGGAGTTCTGGAAGAAGGGCATGTAGTCTTCCTCCGGCTCGGGGGATCCGAACGCGACGAGGACGCCTTCGCCGAGTGCGGCCGCGAGCGCAGCGCGACGGGAGGCGTACTCCGCCTGAGTGATCTGCGCACGTGAGGAGAGCGGGAGAAAGGCAATCAGCGTGATCGCCGTAACAGCGAAATGTCTAAGCTTCATCAATACCTCGTCTGTGATAACCGAAACTGAGAACAACACGCTGCCCGCTGATCGCCTGCCGCTATCTGCGTCGCGCTAACTACGGTCCGACTTCCTTCTTCCGCGGGGGTCTGTCGTTGCTAAGCGCGCAGCAGTAAGCGTTTAGCGCTCAGCGGGTCGCGTGTGGTCCTCAGTTGCTCAAATCTGTCGCAAACCCGTCAGCTCGGTCGCAGGACAGCCTTCGCAATTGTCTGCAACTGCATGTTGGACGTTCCTTCGTATATCGCGCCGATCTTCGCATCACGATAAAACTTCTCGACCGGGTAATCCTTGGTGTACCCGTACCCGCCGAAAAGCTCCACGCATAGTGAAGTGACCGTCTCGCATACCTGCGACGAGAACAACTTCGCCATCGCGCCCTCGCGGGCGATGTCGTGTCCCGCGTCTTTCAGCCGCGATGCGTTGTAGACCATGAGTCGGGCGGCCTCGAGATCGGTTGCGGCCTGCGCCACCTGGAACTGCACGCCCTGGAACTCCGACAGCGATTTGCCGAACTGCTTTCGCTCGTTGAGGTACGAGATTGTCGCGGTGAGCGCGCCCTGTGCCACGCCAATCATCTGTGCGCCGATCCCGATGCGCCCCTCGTTGAGCGTCTCGATGGCGAGCTTGTAGCCTTTGCCGACGTCTCCCAGAACGTTCGTGCGCGGTACGCGGCAATCCTCGAGGATGAGCTCGCAGGTGCTGCTCGCGCGGATGCCGAGCTTGTCTTCCTTCTTGCCGACGGAGAAACCTTCAAAGCCCTTTTCAACGATGAATGCCGTGATCCCTTTGTATCCGGCCTCGGGATCGACCGTCGCAAACAGCACAAATATCTCGGCCTCGTTACCGTTGGTTATCCAGAGTTTTTGGCCGGTCAGCTCGTAATGATCGCCCTTATCGTCGGCGCGCGTTTTTAGCGCGAATGCGTCGGAGCCG
>DASQFN010000022.1 GCA_035633115.1 Gemmatimonadaceae bacterium
TGCGGCGAAGTCCGGCGGCGAGGCGAGTGCGCTCCACGGATTCGCCGGATGCATTCGCTTCGGGCCGAGCGCTGACAGCACAACTTCGTGACCGTGCACGTGCTCGTCGAAACAACCCGGTCGCAACACATCATCAATCACGATGCGCACCCGCGAATCTATGCCATCAGCACGCCGCACCAGCGCCGTGACGTCATGGCCTTCATCGCAGGCCAGGCGCACCAAGTGTTTTCCGACCCCACCCGATGCGCCGAGCACCAATATTTTCATACGTGTATGTAGAGCCGTGATGGTCTCCCGCCGAACGCGCTCGACTGCCGCCTAACGAGGCTGTAGAAAAAGTCTCATGACTATGTTGTTGTCGCGGTACTCATCATGCAATAGCGGTTGGATCGTGTGTCGGTGAATCGCTGTTTTCTCTCGGACGAGCGCACTCCATGGCCCGCTACAAGTATATCGATACCAACCCGCGGTTTCTTGCCGTTGATCTGGACCGGCAGTTGTTGCCCGGGACCTTTGAGCATGCGCTGAATCACTTGCTGGATCACGCGATCGATCTGTCCCACTTCGATGCGCGCTTCCGGAACGACGAGACCGGTGCGCCGGCGTACCCGCCCGCGATGCTGTTGAAGGTGGTGCTGTTCGCGTACTCGCAGGGGATCGTGAGCAGTCGCAGTATCGAACGGGCCTGCCAGGAGCACGTGACGTTCATCGCGCTCTGCGGTGATACCGCACCGCACTTCACCACGATCGCGCACTTCGTCAGCACGCTGAACGACGACATCGCGCACGTGTTCGCGGCAGTGCTCGCGATCTGTGACGCGCAAGGTTTGATTGGCCGGGAGATGTTTGCGATTGACGGCGTGAAGCTCCCAAGCAACGCGTCGAAGCATCGGAGCGGAACGCGAGCGGACTTCGAGCGGCACGCCGCGAAGCTCGAAGCCGCGGCGACGACGATGCTCCAGCGCCATCGCGAGGCGGACGGGAGGCCCGTCGAGCCCGACCCGGGGGCTAAGGCCGTGAAGCGGATCGAGCGACTGGAGCGGGACGCCGCGCAAATGCGCGAGTGGCTCGCGGCTCATCCCAACGAGCGTCGTAGCGCGAAGGGCGCGATTCGGAAGAGCAATCGCACCGACAATGAGAGCGCCAAGATGGCCACCGGCAAGGGTGTGATTCAGGGCTATACCGGTGTGACGGCGGTGGATAGCAAGCATCAGATCATCATCGAGGCGCAGGCCCACGGCACCGGCTCGGAGCAGGAGCTTCTCATGCCGGTGGTGACGGCGGTGCAGGAGCTGCTCGCCGAGCAGACAATCATCGCGGCCGATGCGGGCTATCACAGCGAGGCGAACTTGCAGCAACTCGCCACGATGCGGGTGCCGGCGCTCATTGCCGACAACGGCATGCGTCGCCGTGACGAGCGTTTCACCACGCAAGACCGGCACAAAAACGCTCCGGATCCGCTGTACGACAAGTCCCAAGTAACGCAGAGCGAATCGATCTTTCAGCCAAATGATTTCCTCTATGATGCGGAGGCGCGCACGTGTATCTGTCCCGCGGGGAAGTCACTCTATCGCAAAGGGCGCAGCCTGGTGACCAAGGGCTACGTCTCGGAGCAATTTCGTGGCGCGAAGCGTGATTGTGTGCCCTGCGTGCTCCGCGCGAGATGTTTGCGTACGCCCGACAAGACCATCGCGCGCCAAGTCGCATTCTTCCGCGGTCGAGCCGAGCCCGCACCGGTGACGCACACGGCCGGCATGAAACAGCGGATTGATTCGCCGACGGGTCGCGCCCGCTACGCACAGCGCTTTGCAACGGTGGAGCCAGTGTTTGCGAACGTGCGCTACAACAAAGGGCTTGATCGCTTCACGCTGCGTGGGCGAACGAAAGTCGATGGGCAATGGAAGCTCTTCTGCCTGGTCCACAACATCGAAAAGCTCGCCAACCACGGGTACGCAGCGTAAGGCAACGCCGAGGGGCAGCACCTCCCGACGCAACATGCGCGATTTCCGCGTATCCAATCGATACATGCACGGCATCGGATGACGCGCGAGCGAATCGCGCCATCTCGCATGCCCGTGCACGATGAAATCAGGCTTTTTCTACAGCCTCAACGCTCCGGTTCAGCGGCAGGCCGCGCAGCGGACCGTCCGCTGCAACCGGTTGTTATGTGGCCGTATATATGAGTACGACGTGCAGCACCAACCATGGTGGAACAATCAAGAATTGTCTAAGGGTCGATTCAGAATCCAAAGAG
>DASQFN010000023.1 GCA_035633115.1 Gemmatimonadaceae bacterium
CCACACGTACACAGTCCGCGAGCGCGTCGTCGAGCGTCTCGTAGTGCTGGATTCGGCCGATGATGTCCTGCGTGTCGTGCGCAACGCCGATCAGGCGATAGGGATCATAGGCGACGGGTCGTACTAGCCGGAGGCTGGACACACCCATGTTCTTCATCGCGCGGATGCCCGCCGCGATGTTTATGGGATCCTGCGGCTCGAAGAGAACGACATTCACCGCCGCCAGACGGGGAGTGGGCCCGCTCATACGAATGCCGGCCCCGAATGCGACGCCAGACGCGCACCCGGGGCCGGCACCTCAGCTTTCACTCAGGCGACAGGTCGGCCCGTGATGAGGCGATAGATGATCACGATCACGGCAATCACGAGAAGCAGGTGGATGAGACCGCCACCGACGTGCACCACGAAGAAGCCAAGAATCCAAAGGATGAGCAGAACCATCGCGATCGTCCACAGCATGTTATGCATCCTCGCTAAAGGTGGGCCCGCGATCACGCGGTGTGCCCGTTCCTGTGGCAACTGTCATACCGTAAATGCACTTGGTCCGCAGTCCGCACTGCGGACCGGCAATTACCGTGGCGCGCGCTCGACGAACGTCGCGGGGTCTCGCTTCGCGGGAACGTGCTGGTCCTCGTGCAGCGCCTGGCGCCCGAGGAGAATTCGCGTCGCGCGCACATCGTGGCCGATGTCGATCAACAGGAGAGCGAGGTCACCGCTTCCCCAGAGAAGTCCGGCCAGCACGATGAGACGGCTCACTTCGCCAAGCAGCGTGGGTATGGCCGCCGTTCCCTGTGCAATCAGTCCGGTGACAACTTCGGACAGCAGGAGAATCAGCAGTACCACGGCCATCAGCTTGAACAGACGGGAGAGATAACCGAGACCGATGTAAGGCTCGAGATCGGCGGATCTCACGGGCATCGCTGGGTCCGCGCGATGCGGCCTGATCAGATGACGATCCTTGTGCGGCTCGTCTGATCCTGATGTTTCCGGCGCGGGCGGGGCAGTCGTGACGTTGTCCATTAGTTAGTCTCCGGTTCCGATCCAGCGTGCGGGGTAACCACGCGTATCAATATGAGCGAACGGGCCGTGGGCAGAAGTGCCCGCATACACGCCGACTCCCCCTATCAGCGAAGGATGTGCCGCTTCGACGCGGTTGGCGGCCTCCAGTATCACCCTGGCGTCACCAATGTTCACCCTTCCGTCGCGATTCAGGTCATCCATGTTGCCGTTCCCGTCGTTGTCGATGAAGATGTCGGCTGCGTCGCCGTACATATGGCGGCTGAGGGCGGCGCGTCCACGCGTATCCCCGCCGCGCACGTTGTACTGCGGCGTGCGGAAACCGCTCATGACGATCACGCGGTCAGTGCGAATTCCGTGCGCGCGCAAATCGTTGAGCACCAGCTCCAGCTTGTCCACGAGCTTCATCTTCACGACGATGTACTTGGGCCACACTGCCTGCTGGTCGTGCGGAAAGAAATCTTTCAGCTTGAAGTGGTCAGAAAGCGCGGTATTCTGCGTCGCCTGCGTGACCTCGATAAATCCGCCTGGCGGAGTGTAGTCCGCCCTCGCCGATGCGCGCGATGCGCGCGCGGAGGGCCAGTTCCCGATGTAATAGAGGCCGATTTTCGCCGATTTCTTCTGCGAAGCGGGGAAAAGCGTGATCACTGAGAAATCCGTGATCGGCCTGATGGCATTCCCGACCGCAATGGCGAGCGACCAAACTCCCGTTTTCCTCGGGGCCGTCAGCGCGGCCGTGGATTCGGCCGCGGCGCCGGACGAATACGTGGCGACCACCCCCGAAGGAAGCTTACCGCCCGACAGCGCCTCACCGGGCTGCTGAATGCGCGCCCTAAGCTTGCCGCTCTCTCCGCGCAGGGGGTCGACGACAGTCAGCGCGGCGTCCGTGAGATAAGCCATCGACGGCGCGTCTTTTTCCGTCAGAGCGCTGGTGAGAATTCCGGCCGCCGGTGAAGCATGAGCGGCGCGGCCCGTTACTCGCGCGAGAGCTATCGACCACGACCATGCGACTGCAAAAAAGAGAATGACGAGGGTCGATCCGACGTTGAAGACTCGCTCTCCCCGCGGCGTGATTCCCTTCGCCCTGGTGCGTCGCTCGAGTCTCTCAGACTCGCCTCGAGCGAGGTCCGGTATGGTTGACCATAGCTCGCTAAAGGTTGAATTTGCCTTGCGCCTCTCCTGCACTTCCTTTTTTGATCGCTGCGTCAGCGGCATTCCCTCTCTCGGTAACTCATGGACCAGCTGCGCGAGCTCTTCGCGAACCTCTCGGACCTTCCCGCACTCATAAAGTGGGCCGGATACTTCGGCATGACCGGCATCGTCTTCGCGGAGACCGGACTTCTCGTCGGATTCTTCCTGCCCGGCGACTCACTGCTGGTTACGGCCGGACTGGTGGCCGCCCGCGGGCTCATCGATGTATACCTCCTCGGGCTCCTATTGAACACCGCCGCAATCCTGGGCAACTCGTGCGGGTACTGGATCGGCCGCACGACGGGTCCACGCATCTTTACGCGCCAAGATTCGCTCCTGTTCAACAAGAAGCATCTTTTCAGCGCCCAGGCGTTCTACGCACGGCACGGACGCAAGACGATCATCCTCGCGCAATTCATGCCAATCATCCGGACGTTCTCACCGGTCGTGGCCGGAGTCGGCCGGATGCCGTACCGCCAGTTTCTGATCATCAGCATCATCGGAACGATCTTCTGGGTATGGAGCATGCTGTTCACCGGGTATTTCCTCGGAAGATATATTCCGGGAATCGACAAGCACATCGAGATCGTGGTGCTGATCGTGATATTCGTCTCGATTCTGCCGGGGATCATCAGCTGGTGGCGGCAGCGCGGCACCGCGCCCGCGGCGACACACTAAAAAACAGAACCGGAGTTCGAATGGCATTCACTCTTCCGCAGCTTCCGTATGCATTCGACGCGCTCGAGCCGCATGTCGATGCAACGACAATGTCCATCCATCATGGCAAGCATCATCAGACTTACGTCAATAACCTGAACGCAGCGATCGAGAAGTCCCCGGAGCTAGCCGAGAAATCGCTCGACGATCTGATGCGCGGAATCAACAGTGTTCCGGAAGCAGTGCGGGCTGCAGTCCGCAACAACGGCGGCGGACACTGGAACCACTCGAAGTTCTGGGAATGGATGAAGCCGGGTGGCAGCGAGCCGACGGGCGCGGTAGCGGATGCAATTCAGGATTCGTTCGGCGGGCTCGACAAATTCAAGGAGCAGTGGGCCGCGGCGGGCGTTGGAAGATTTGGCTCGGGCTGGGTGTGGCTGCTCAAGGACGGCAACAAGCTGTCGATCACGAGCACGCCGAACCAGGACAATCCGCTGATGGAAGGAAAAACGGCGATTCTCGGGCTCGATGTCTGGGAGCACGCGTACTACCTGAAGTATCAGAACCGCCGCCCTGATTACATCGCAGCGTGGTGGAACGTCGTGAATTGGGACGCCGTAACCGCCGCGTTTGAGAGCTAGGCCCTCCAGGCAACCGGGCGAAAGCTTATCGGGCGCGCGATAGCAACCGCCGCTGAGCTTCAGCGAGTGACGGGCCCAGACTCAGCGGCTGCGCGTGCGCCGACGTTACGAGCCCGGCTCATTATTGCAACCGCGATTGCCCTGGTTGGTGCATATCTCATTCACGTCGAGTACGGCCGGCTGCCAAACTTCCACACGGACTTTGGCATGGCCTGGTTCGGCGCGAGCGCGCTGGCGAATGGCGACAATCCTTATTCCCTGATTGGTCCCGGGCGAGCTTTTGATTACGGGTGGCCACTGATTTACCCTGCCACCGCGCTGGTTGCGGTGATGCCACTGATGGCTCTGAGCGAGCACGCTGCTGCAATCATTTTCGTCGCGATCTCTACGTTTCTGCTGGCCTTTGGCGTGACGCGAAACGGTTGGCACCTCCTGCCCCTTTTTGTCACTGAGCCGTACGCAAACTCGGCTCGCCTCGGTCAATGGTCGATTCTGCTCACGGCTTTTCTTTTCTTTCCCTGGGTTGGACTCGTTCTCGCCGCGAAGCCCCAGACGGCGATCCCGCTGCTGCTCGCAACTCAGTCCCGCAAGGCACTTGTGTTCGCGTTGATCGGGGGCGTCGTGCTTACCGGTATCAGCCTGGCGCTGTTCCCCGGGTGGCCGCTCGTGTGGATCGAGGGAGTGCGTAACGCACGTTTCATGGACCCCCCGATCACGCGGTTTGGCGGGTTTCTTGTGTTACTGGCTCTCCTCCGCTGGCGGCGGCCGGAGGCGTGGCTGATAGTCGCGCTCGCGTGTATGCCTCAGGCGTGGGGGTGGTACAACACTCTTCCCCTTTTCACGATTCCGGCGACGTGGCGCGAATCGGTGGCGATGGCGGTGGTCGCGACCGCCGGAGCCTGGATCGCAGGATCGTCCTTGCATCCGGTCGCTTCGCTCGCCGCGCTCTACGATTGGATCGGAATGCTGATCGTTTTTTCTGTGTACCTGCCGGCTACTGTCCTGGTCCTGCGAAGACCTAATTCTGGACCGTCGCCCGCTTGGCTACGGCTTCTGGTTCAGCGCGATCGTTCACCGAACGTCAACCAGGGGTAACTCTTTCAATCAGCGCGCAGCATCGCCTTCGAGATACGTGTACCCCTCGAGGCCCGCTACATAATCCGCAATGAACGTGTTCGCTTCCTGGCGCGTGATGCTCGTTGCGGCAGCGACCTTGCGCCGGAAGGTCGCGAGCAGATCCTGCGCTCGAAACTGAACGTAGGCCAGGACTTCTGTCACCGTGTCGCCGTGGACGAGCTCGGCAACCTCGTAGCCGTTCTCGGAAAGACGGATGTGGACGGCGTTGGTATCGCCGAACAGGTTGTGTAGATCGCCCAGAATTTCCTGATACGCACCGGTTAAAAAAATGCCGATGATGTACTGATCGTCATCGTCGGTGAAGGGATGCAGCGGCAGACTCGGCTTTGCTGCGCGATCGCCGATGAATTGCTCGATCCGCCCATCAGAATCACAGGTCACGTCCTGAATTGTGGCGTTGCGCGTCGGCTGCTCGTCGAGCCGATGGATCGGCATCACGGGAAATAGCTGATCAATTGCCCAGCTGTCCGGCAGCGATTGGAAGAGCGAGAAGTTGCAGAAATACCGATCGGTCAGAGTCGCCTCGAGGTCCTCCAGTATGTCTGAGTACTCCTCGCGATCGAGCTGTGCAATCCGCTCCACAGCTATGATCGTCGCGACGTAAATCTGTTCGGCTAGTGCGCGCTCGCGCAGTGTGAGGACGCCGCTGCTGAACAAATCCTGCGCTCGCTCCTTTGCGTACGTAGCGTCGTGATAAACCTCGCGCACGCGCCTTTTGCTGATCGCCTTGTAGTCGGCCACCATCTCGTGAAGAAAAGTGTGGTGGCCCTTTTTCAGAGCCGGCACACTCGTCTCGGCCTGGGACTCGACATCGATGACGCTCAGGAGCAGCAATGCGTGATGCGCTGTCAGGGCGCGGCCTGATTCGCTGATGATATGCGGCATCGGCAGCGATTGTTCACGGCATGACTCGGCAAGCGTGTACACGACATCGTTGGCGTACTCCTGAAGCGAATAGTTGACACTCGCCTGCGCTGTCGAGCCCGACCCATCGTAATCAACGCCAAGTCCTCCTCCTACGTCGACGTGCGTTACATCAACACCCATCGTGCGGAGCTCGGCATAGTAACGCGCAATCTCCTGCAGTCCCGCCTTGATGTAGCGGATGTCGGTGATCTGTGACCCAAGGTGAAAGTGAATCAGCTTGAGTATGTCGAGGCGTCCCAGCGCCTTGAGCCTGTCGACCAGCTTCACCAGCTGCGCGGTGCTGAGCCCGAACTTGGATTTCTCACCCCCGCTCTTCGCCCATCGCCCGGAGCCTTCCGAGTGAAGCTTGATTCGGACTCCCGCCGTCGGAATCACATCCAGCTCATCGGCAATCTGGAGCAGCACGTCGACTTCACTCAGCTGCTCGAGCACGATGAACACCTGATGCCCGAGCTTCTGCCCCATCAACGCGAGCCGCATGAACTCCTCGTCCTTATATCCGTTGCAAACGATCAGATGGTCCGTATGCTCGGCGAGCCCCAGCACCGCCTGCAGCTCAGGCTTGCTGCCGCATTCGAGACCAACGCTCGATTTTTTCCCGAACTCAACGATCTCTTCGACTACGTGCCGCTGCTGATTCACCTTGATGGGATAGACCGTGGTGTACGCCCCGGTGTACTCGTACTCGGCCATCGCGTGGGCGAAGCGCGCGTTCAGGGAGTCGATCCGCGACCGGAGGATGTCGGAAAAACGCAGCAGCAGAGGAAGCCCGACGCCCTGCGCTTCCAGATCGTTTGCCAGCTCGAAGAGATCGAGCTCGCGCGAAGGATCGTTGAAATCCGGCCGCACCACCACATGGCCCTTGTCGTTGATGTCGAAATAGCCGATTCCCCAGCCCTCGATATTGTAGAGCGAGCGGGCCGTCTCGATCGTCCACGGCTCGGGGGATTTAATGACTGTTTCCGGCGGATTCTCAATGGAGGTCATTCGAAAAGTTTACGGCATGACGGTGCGATTCGGTACCGCTCGATGGCACGGCTATTCGACTTATGCAGTTCGCTTCCGAACGAGCTGTCGGCGAATGAGCTCCGCCCATGCGGGCAGCGGTCCCTCATTCGGGCGACGCAGAACTATGATTGTCGCGGGAATGTAGGACGCTGCCATCAGCATCAGCGAAGAGCGCGGGTACAGATCGAGTATTCCATCGCCGAGGCCGAACGCCATCTCATATGCCAGTGGCGCCATCGTTGTCACCGCGAGCACAAGACTTTCGCGAAACGTCTCTGCAACGAGCAGGAGCAGCACCAGGTCCCACCAGCCCGTTGTCTGAGGAATCAAAGCCATCGCGGCGACCAGCCGCGCTTCGGGTCGTCGCCAGCGCAACAGCGCCGCCAGAGCGAGAAATCCTCCGGGACGAAGAATCGGCGCGATCATGTGTGTCTGTGAACGCACCGCGCTAAGCCATTCCGCCGGCCAGTGAGGAACAAACGCCAAGGCGATCAAAAAGAGAATCGCGCCCCCCACTATCGCGATCGTAAAGGCTCGAACGGAGCCTGTACTCGCGAGGAGCACCAAGCCGAGCGTTGGCTTCGCCGCCCAGGTCCATGCAAGGGCGGGCAGGAAGAATCCCGCAGCAATCAATGGCGAAAATTGAGCTTGGTGAGCGGCGGTCAGAAAAGGCAGCGAGACGAAGATCGGAAGGCGATCCCACCCCTTTTTGGTGACGGCATACGCAAGCACGGCCGAAGCAATAAACACGAAGACGGCCGATGCGACGGCCTCGTCAAGCAGGCCAAGCGGCAAAATCACCACTGCGGCGGTCAATGGATAGAAGAGCGGGAATTCGAGATGGTAGACCGCCGTCGGTCCAATCAGTTGGTAGGGATCGGCATGATGAAGCATGGCCGACGCGGCGAACCACAGCTGCCCGAGATCGGTGATGGCACCGGGCCCTTTCAGTCCCACGAGAGTGAGGGACATTCCGAAAAAGCCGATGAAGCTCGCCACGAGAGCTCTCTGCCAAATCGGGAGGTCCGCGGTGCGGAGCGGTGGTTCGGCCGGTGGCCCGCTACGCTTCATATTGGAGACTACGGCCCGCTAGTCGACGCATCTTGATTCAACGAAGCCGTTCGATTCCGAACGAGCTGTCGGCGAATGAGCTCCGCCCATGCGGGCAGCGGTCCTTCATTTGGTCGACGGAGAACGATGAGCGTGGCGGGAATGTAGGACGCTGCCATCAGCATCAGCGAAGAGCGCGGGTACAGATCGAGTATTCCATCGCCGAGGCCGAACGCCATCTCATAAGCAAGTGGCGCCATCGTCGTCACCGCGAGCACAAGACTTTCACGAAACGTCTCAGCAACGAGCAGGAGCAGCACCAGGTCCCACCACCCCGTAGTCTGAGGAATCAGAGTCATCGCGGCGACGAGGCGTGCCTCGGGTCGCCGCCAGCGCAGGAGCGCCGCCAACGCTAGAAATCCTCCAGGACGAACAATCGGCGCGATCATGTGTGCCTGCGGACGGACGTTGCGAAGCCATTCTGCCGGCCATTGAGGCACAAACGCCAGGCCGATTAGAACGAGAATCGCGCCTCCCACTATCGCGATGATAAAGGCTCTAACGGACCCTGTGCTCGCGAGAAGTGCCAAGCCAATCGTTGGCTTCGCCGCCCAGGTCCAGGCAACCGCCGGCAGGAGGAATCCCGCGGCAATCAATGGTGAAAACTGAGCTTGGTGAGCGGCAATGAGAAAAGGGAGGGATACGAAGATCGGCAGACGATCCCATCCCTTTTTCGTGACTGCATACGCGAGCACGGCTGACGCAATGAATGCGAAGACGGCAGACGCGACGGCTTCGTCGAGCAGGCCGAGCGGCAGAATCGCCACCGCGGCGGTCAAAGGATAGAAGAGCGTGAATTCGTGGTGGTAGAATCCCGTCGGTCCAACCAGCTGGTAGGGATCGGCGTGATGAAGAATGGCCGAGGCGGCGAACCACACCTGCCCGAGATCGGTTTGGCCAATACCGCCTCCTTTCATCAGCCCCCTGAGCGTAAGGGACATGCCAAACAGTCCGATCAGCATCGCGACAATCAGCCGCTGCCATCTCGGCGCATCCGGCGTGCTGTCGAGCTGCCCGGCCGACGGCACGGAGGCCGTCACAGTATCGTTTCGCGGGACGTCACGGATAGAGCGTTTGCATTGTCCAGCTCTCGCCCATGCGCGAATAGAGATGTCGCTCGTGCAGCCGACCAGGTTTGCTTTTCCAGAATTCGATGTGGTCCGGCTGCAGACGGAATCCTGACCAGAACGGAGGGCGAGGTACCGCTATGCCCTCGAATTCTTTTTCGTATCGCGCGACGCGTTCCGCGAGGTCGTCTGCCTTTTCGATAGGCTGGCTCTGAATCGATGCCCACGCGCCAATCTGGCTGTCGCGCGGGCGAGTCGCGAAGTATTCGTCTGCCTCCGCGTCGCTGATCTGACTGGTCTGTCCTTCGGCGCGAACCTGCACACCCAGAGTGGGCCAGTGAAAGCAGATTGCGGCAACCGCGCGCGTCCGCAGCTCACGCCCCTTTCGGCCTTCGAGGTTTGTGTAGAACACGAAGCCATCTTCGTCGACTGCCTTCATCAGAACAATTCGCGCGGATGGAGCGCCACTCATCCCGACGGTCGCCAGCGACATCGCGTTGGGCTCGGGAAGCACTGCGCGGTCTACTGCTTCCGCCTGAGCGTAGAGGCGTTTGAATCTGCTGAGTGGATTCTGGACGGGATACGAATCCGGCACGTTTCCTCAGTACTGCGGGAACGTGGGATCCACTTCGCCCCGCCACCTCACGACGCCACCGTCCAGATTGAAAACGTTCCGGATGCCCGCGCCGGCAAGTTTTTGCGCGGCTTCCGCGCTACGCCTTCCGGTTTTGCAGTACACTACCGTGTCCCGCGCGGGGTCGAAGGATTCCATCTCGAGCTCTAGCTGACCGAGGGGAACGAGCCGCGCGCCGTCGAGCCGCGCGATCTCCCACTCATAAGGCTCACGCACGTCGACGACATCGATGTCGTCACCGCGATCGAGCCGCAGCGCCAGCTCGAGCGGGTCGATGGAGCGAACGGCATTTACGTCGCACGCTATTTCGTAGTCGACGAGACTGCCGCTCGCGGAGGCCCCACAGCTCGGGCACTCGGGATCGCGCCGAAGCTCGACAGTACGAAAGGCCATTGCCAGCGCTTCGAACAACAGCAGCCGGCCCACGAGTGGCTCACCGATGCCGGCGATGAGCTTGATAGCCTCGGTTGCCTGCAACGTACCGATGATTCCGGGAAGCACGCCCAGCACTCCGGCTTCAGCGCAATTCGGAACAGCGCCCGCAGGCGGGGGCTCTCTGAACAGGCAGCGATAGCAAGGGCCGTCCTTCGTGGCGAAGACGGACAGCTGTCCCTCGAAGCGATGCACGCTTCCATACACGCACGGAATTCCGGAGATCACCGCTGCATCGTTCACGAGATACCGTGTCGGGAAATTGTCGGATCCGTCGAGGACTATATCGAAACCCTCGAGGATCGACAGGGCATTGGCAGCCGTGAGACGCGTGTCGAAACTTTCGACTTCTACCGCGGGGTTCACTCCCTCGATACGCTCGCGCGCCGCTTCGATCTTGGACCGTCCGGTATCCGACGAAGAGTAGAGGAGCTGGCGATGGAGGTTGGACTCCTCGACGCGATCGAACTCAACAATTCCAAGTCGCCCTACGCCTGCGGCGGCAAGGTAAAGAGCGGCGGGTGAGCCGAGCCCGCCGGCACCCACGATGAGGACGCTCGCAGATTTGAGCCGGCGCTGTCCCTCGATGCCGAAAGACGGAAGCGCGAGCTGCCGCCCGTACCGCCTGAGCTCGTCGGCACTGAAGGTCGAGAGATCAGTCTCTGGGCGCGTCATCGGCAGAATCGATATTTGCGGGTGGAGTGGTCGACGTAGGCCGTTGACGAAGAATAACGGGTGGCCCCGCGGCAGGAGCGCCGGATCGCCGAAACACCGTGGCCGTCGTGTCCCGGTACCACATTCGCCACGCCGGCTCCTTCGCGAGCGCTTTCGCCAGCGTGCCTTTGCTCTTCACCAGCACGGTCTGAACATTCCACCGGTCGAGCTCCGCCTTCCATTCGGGCTGTACTTCATCGATGCGCGTGAACGTCGCAATCGTCGTGTCCGAGAACTTGAGTGGATCCACGTGAAGAGGAATTCCCGGCCACTCGAGGAGCAGGTAGCCGCCCCACGTCCACTGGCTGAATACCCGACCGGACAGTCCGGCGCGTCGCGCGCTGTCGACGGCAACTACGGGAAATTTTCCTGAGTCGAAGTGGTCGGCAATCACTGCTTTGCCTCCAATTCGACCATGGTTCAAACCGAGTGCAACGAGTGCCAGCGCGACCGGCATACTCCACCATCCGACGCTCGCTCGTGCGTCGAGACGCACGAAGTCCTGGAACCACGGAAAGCGGCGTCTTGCTTCCGGCCAGGCGCGGCCGGTGTGCAGCGCGATCAGCGGCCACGCCGTAACACCAAAAAGGGCGATGTTGCGAAATGATCGGAGCCCGAAGAAAAGGCTGAGCACGACGACTGCCAGCCAGCGAAAAGGCATTCGCCGCAGGGAAAGCGAAAACAATGCAACTGTGAGAAGCACTACGATCAGAAATGGAAGGCTGGCGAGCTCATTGAATTTCGGCGGCAGGTATTCCTCGATCCTGGTCGCGAGTGAGGAGCTCGTCACCGCCGAGAAAACCTCGCGATGCAGTCCGATGCCGTAGGGATTCACGAATGTCCCGGCAGTGCCCGCGACGAGCAGCAGCGAGTCGCTGCGCGCACGTTTTAGCCGTTCCGATCGGTTAGCTCCGGCGAGCGCCTCCGCGAGGTCGCCGGCAATGTACGCTCCAATGAGGAGAAGGCCGTACAGCCAGGCACCATGCAGGTTCGCCCATAATGCGAAAAGGCCGAAGAAGAGAAAGGCGCGACGTGGTCGTGCGGACTCGAGGAGAAAGAGCGTCAGCGCCGAGCCGACAATAGAGAACATGTGCGGCCGGGTAAGCCAATGACTCAGGCCGAGCGCGAAGCTCACGAACGCCGCCGCGAGTGCCCATCTCGCGTCTACACCCTTGCGTTTGAGAAAAAGCAGAACGGCAGCGTGGGTTGCGGCAACGATGATGGCCGTTAGAATAGCCAGGAGTGGCAATCCGCCGGCGCGATAGAGCAGCGCAAAGATCACTTCGCTCAGCCAGCCGTGGGCAACCATCGGCTCGGTGGCGGCGGTGTATGACGCGAGGCTGTGCGCAGGGAGGTCGTGTGAGCGAAGGATTGTTTCGCCCATCCGTATGTGTCCTGCGAGATCGCCGTCGCTTTGAGTCAGTCTGACGGCGGCCCTGGTCGCCTCGATCGGGGCAACTACGATGAAGAGCAGGTCGGCGGAGGAGGGTATGCGGGAGGCGTGCACAGCGGCTAAGCTTAATAGGCTTTACGACCTATTGCGCATTTCATGTCTCGCTAATAACCTGTGAGCGCAGTTGAGTTTGGTACACATGTTTGTGCGAGTTCCGGTCTGAATGTCGGAAACGTAACTCAGCCTCCCGCGACGTAGCTTGCTTCGGCTTTTGACAAGCACTGGCGGCGTGAGGGTATCGCTGTTGCCCGGCATGCACCCGACGGACTACGAACGGCAATCGCAACCCGTTAAACCGGAGCCTCGCGTGACACGACTCAAAACCGCACTTCGCAATCTGCTTCACAGTGAGGATGGTGCCTCGCTCGTCGAATATGCGATTCTCCTCGCGCTCATTGCAGTTGTCGCCATTTTCTTTGTCACGACGTTTGGCCCCAAGGTCAGCAACAAATTCAGCGAGGTCACCGCGAAGATGTAACGCTGAATGGCATTAAACGTTCAAGGCACCGGACGGTAAATAGCAAATAGGTCAAACATCCCATTAGGTGTCATGCTGGAGCCCATATAGAATTGATGCTCCGACGTGACGTGTCGTTCGAACGGTCGTCGTGACACCTGACATAAGTCGGCGGATCAAGCAACCTAAAGTGAGGGCGCCATCCTGCTCCGACTAAACCTTGTCGTAACACTTCTACCGGAGAACAGCATGAAAAAGCTTTCCACCGCAGTTCGCAACTTCGTCCGCGAGGACGACGGCGCCGCACTCGTCGAGTATGCCATTCTCGTCGCGCTTATCGCCGTAGTCGCGATTTTCTTCGTGACGAGCCTCGGAACGAAGGTCAGCCAGAAATTCAGCGGCATCGCAGGCAGCCTCTAGGCAGCGCCAGAGCTTCGGACCTCAACGATCGTTGTGGTCCGAAGCCCGTCGGTGCCGGCGGCAGGGTAACGGGGCAGCGCAAATGCGCTGCCCCGTTTCGCTGATTGGACTGATCGCAAACCAAGTGGCGGCCGATGTTTACTATTGCATATTGCCTGATCGCGTCATAGCATGTTCACCTCGGAACTTCGGCATGGATCTTCACAAGGTTTGCTTCATTTTCCCAGTCGTGGAGCAGCTGTCCACCAACCGTTGAAAAATGGTTGCCCAGTGAGCTTCGATATTTTTCATTTCACCTACCCAAGGACCTGACCATGTCGCAGCTCGCTAGCGCGGTTCGCAACTTCATCCGTGATGATGACGGCGCAGCACTCGTCGAGTACGCAATCCTGGTGGCTCTCATCGCCGTGGTCGCGATTTTCTTCGTAACCAGTCTCGGAACGAAAGTCAGTGAGAAATTCAGCGGCATCGCAGGGAGCCTCTAATCCGGCTAAGGTGGATCGGTCGTAAGCGTCGAGAGTGTTCGTCGGGGATGATTGGGGGCTAGCGTGGGGCGCCGTCTTCACGCTGCTCCTTGTATATGCGGCGTACGGTGATGTCAGAACGCGCCGAATTCCAAACCGGCTGATAATTGCGGTTGCGCTTCCGGGGATCTTGTTTTCTGTGGCATTCGCCTCAGTCGGTCCCGGGCTCCTCCACTCAGTGGAGGGATTCGGAGTGGGGTTGTTGTGCTGGCTCCCCTTCTATATTGCAGGCTGGCTGGGCGCGGGAGACGTGAAATTGTTCGCGGCGGCGGGATTGTGGCTCGGCCCGTTGCGAACGCTGGAGGCAGCAGTCATTGCCGCATTGGTTGGAGGCGTACTGGCAGTGGTGTGGATGGTCGTGATTTACGGGATGCGGCGGTCGGCTTCGACACTCTCGCTGGCAGTCTCGCTTCCTTCGATCCTGGCGACTACCCCGTCGCCAGAGCGGGCTCGCAGGACGTTGCCTTACGGCGTCGCCCTCGCGATTGGTGCGCTCAGCGCGGGGTGGTTGCCCGGCAGGTGGCTGCTTTAACAGTGCCGAAGAGGCGCGAGAGCCGGATTTCTGACTGATTACATGTAGTTCGGGGGCGGGCGAATCGATGGCTCGCCGCGATCGCGATTCAATACGGGAAGGAGCATGGGCGGACGTTACAAGATGATATTCTGGGGTGCGCTGATTGTCGCGGGGATAGCGACGTTCGGGGCGTATCGCTTGCTTTCCGCAAGAAGCGATTCCGGGAAGGTCCCAATGGTGCCGGTGGTCCTTGCGGTACACGACATTCCTGAAGGGGCGTCTATCGAACGCTCCGCTGTCACGGTTTCCACCTGGGCCGCTCCCACAGTACCCGTGGGTGCCTACTCGACTGTGGACTCTGTAATCGGCCGCGTTACACGCGTGAACGTGTTCAACGGCGAAGTTATCGTTCCCGGCCGCCTCGCGCCTGCGGGCACGGGCCCTGGAATCGAACTCAAGATTCCGCCCGGACAGCGTGCGATGGCTGTCTCGATCAACGATGTTGCCGGCATCAGCGGGTTGATTCAACCGAACAGTCGCGTAGACGTGATGGTCACCAGCACCGACCTGGCGACCCAGAAACAGACAGCAAAGCTGTTCATGGAGAACATGCGCGTCTTGTCGGTAGGCACGGCGATCCAGAGGGACGCTTCGGGGAAGCCGATCTCCGCGCCAAGCGTAACGCTTGGGGTTACGCCAGAACAGGCGGAGCGTCTTGCAATTGCCATGAATCAGGGCGCAATTCAGCTCGTGCTGCGCGGCTACGGGGATCCCGACAGCATTCGCACGAGGGGCGCGACAACAAGCGACGTCTTCTCCCAGCTGCGGGGAGCTCCGCTTCCCCCGCCAGTCACTGCCGAAGCCCCGCGGCGCGCATCCTCGCCCCGTCGCGCTGCGTTGCCGCCGCCTCCCGTCATCATCATGCGTCCGCCTCCGGCCCCGCCGCCGCCGGATTCAGTGATCGTTCATGTTTACAGGGGGGGCAAGGGGACCCCGGAAAAGTTCGACACGACCAGGAAGCGGTGATGCGCACTTCCCGCCACCGACCTTCGCGCGAAACCACGCCCTTTTTTTCCGGAGGCCCGTCTGAAAGTCCCCGCTAATTTTCGCTTCGTTACCTTCGGACTCGTTCTCGTTGCCATTGCCGCTGGCGGTCCGGCGCATGCTCAGGTCGCGCCGTCGCCCGCTGCCGTTCAGTCCGATCCCATTACGCGCGTGGACCTTCCAGTCGGACGGGCATACCCCCTAACGACACCGGTCACCATCACGAGAGTCTCGATCACGAATGCCGAGATCGCAGACGTGATCGTCATCAGCGCACGCGAGCTCGTGATCAACGCGAAGGCGGCCGGAGAGACAGACGCCCTTCTCTGGCTGGCCAATGGGTCGCGCCAGCATTTCCGGATCTCCGTCCACTCGCCGTCGGACCGGATGCAGATCGCTCTCTACATCAAGATGGCCGAGGTGCGGCGGGATTTTATTCGGAACATCGGGCTCTCGGCACGTTACAACAACGCCGGCACACGGGTGGGGACGGGTCAATTCAACACCGATAACGCGTTTACCCCCGACGGCAAAGTGGTTATTCCGAGCGCCGGATTTCTCACCGTGCTAACGGATTTCGGTACGAAGAACCTGCTCGCACTGCTCAACCTCGAAGAACAGAACGGTCGGGCGAGAACGCTGGCGGAGCCGAACCTGCTCGCCGGCAACAAGGAAGAGGCGACATTTCTCGCTGGCGGCGAAGTTCCTATACCTGTCGTTCAGAGCATCGCCGGAGGCCAGGGCAGTGTCGCGCCGGTCACGATTATCTTCAAGGAGTTTGGAGTACGGCTCCGTTTTGTTGGCGAGATTCTCAGCGATAGCCTCATCAAGCTCAATGTGCGACCGGAAGTGTCCAGTCTCGATTTTGTGAACAGCGTATTGCTTTCCGGATTCAGAATCCCTGCCTTCCGTACACGGCGCGTCGAGACTACAGTCGACGTGCAGCGCGACCAGAGCATGATCATCTCCGGTCTCTTCAGCGACGAACAGGAGCGGGTGCGCACGGGTATTCCATATCTCATGGACATTCCAATCATCGGCGCACTTTTCTCGAGCACGAGATGGCAGCACGCCCAGACGGAGCTGCTCGTTGTGGTTACGCCGGTGCTCGTTGACCCGCGCGACCCTCGCCCGCAGGACGTGTTGCGGCTTCTTCCCGACACGGCTCTGCCGGCGCGCGAGGCGATACAGAAAAGACTGCAGCCCGGCAGCCGGCCGCCTTCACCTATTATTCGTTGATGGAAGTGATCTGATGCAGCGACGAGCCCTCATCGCGGACAACGCGGCTGGTCCCCAGACCGCCGTGGATGCAGTGCTCGCGCGTTTCGGGTTCGTGCGGACCGCCCAGGTTCCGGATCGCGATCATGCTTTCGCGAGGATGCAGGATGAGCGCTTCGATGTGGTGGTAATGCCGCTCAGGGATATCACTCCCGCTGAGCTGCTCGCCCTGGAGCGCGAGATCAGGAAGGACACGAGCGTCTCGATAATCGGGACCGCGCCCGCCGCCGAAACGGATCTGATCATTCGTGCGATGCGCGCCGGCATTCATGAGTTTCTGGTCTATCCACCGTCCACCGAGGAGCTCGCAGGCTCGGTAGAGCGGCTCATGCGGCGCTCGAACGACGGCGTGGAGCGGGGCGAGTTGATTGCCGTGTACAGTGGCAAGGGCGGCCTTGGTAGCACCAGTGTTGCAGTAAACCTCGCTCACGCGTTTGGAAGTAACAGAACAGATGCCCGCGTGGCTCTTGCGGACCTCGTGGTTTCGGGAGGTGACGTTCGCGTCTTTTTGAACCTGAAGCCCGCATACGATCTGAGTCACCTCGTCGCGAAAGGCAGCCAGGTGGACGAGGAGCTTCTCAACTCTATACTCAGCCCCTGCCCCGGCGGGGTCTGGGCGCTGCCCACCAGCGAGAATCCGGAGCCGGAAGAGATGTTCGACGCGGCATCCATAGGCTCGATCCTCGACCTGCTGCGCCTGCACTTTGCTGAGACTGTTGCCGATTGTGAGCATCATCTGAGCGAGAGAACCCTGACGGCGCTCGACGCAGCGGATAGGATCATCCTCGTCACGCAACTGTCGGTGGCTTCGCTCCGCAGTACCCAGCGATCTCTTGGACTGTGTCGTCGATTGGGCTATGACGAGAGCAAGCTCTGCGTCGTGGTAAACCGGTATCAGTCGGCGGATGTCCTGCCGATCCAGGATGCGCAGGATCTCCTGAAGTGGCCGATTTACTGGAAGCTGCCGAACGACTACCGATTGTCGGCTGCTTCTCTCACAAAGGGAGTGCCGGTAGCCGTCGAGGATCCGGGGTCAAAGCTGGCTCGCAGCTACACGGATCTCGCCGCAAAACTCGCCGGAACCGCAGGCGCAACCGCCGGGTTCGCCGCCGCCCGCAACGGAAAGGGTGGATCACGGATCAAGCAGCTTCTTGGCATTGAAAGGAGACCTGGACATGTCGCTTAAGGATCGTCTGACCCGCCGGAACGGAGGCGCTCCAGCAAACGCGCCGGTTCTCGTTCCGGCCGCGCCTATCCCCGAACGGCCGCAGCCGGAGCGCCGCGGAACCGGCGCCACCGTAACCTCCGGCATGTACGGGAGACGCATCGAGGACGAGGTCCTTTCTGCCATCGATCGCGTAAAGATCGATCTGCACCGGAGGCTCATCGAGCGCCTTAACCTCGAGGCACTCGAGCAGATCACCGATGAGAGGGTCGTAAACTCCGAGATACGCGCGGTTGTCACCGAGCTCCTCCGCGAGGAGCCGACGCCGCTCACGGTCGCTGACCGCGAGAGCATCATCGAGCAGGTTCTCTATGAGATCACTGGCCTCGGCCCGATCGAGCCGCTCTTCCGCGACCTGACGATCAGCGACATCCTCGTGAACGGCTCGAAGGAAATTTTCATCGAGCGTTACGGAAAGCTCATACGCGTGTCTGCCACGTTCCGCAATGACGCACACGTGCTGGCGGTCATCGATCGCATCGTGAGCAGGATCGGCCGCCGCGTGGACGAATCCTCGCCGATGGTCGACGCGCGGTTGCCTGACGGGTCGCGCGTCAACGCGATCATTCCGCCGCTCGCGGTCGACGGTCCCGTGCTGTCGATCCGCCGTTTCGGCGCCGACCTCTCGATAGAAAAACTGATCGAGGGCGGCAGCCTGACTGAGGACATGGCAAAGATGCTCGCCGGCTGCATCGCGGCACGCCTCAACATCCTCATCTCGGGCGGGACGGGCGCCGGAAAAACTACCCTGCTCAACGCGCTGACCTCTTTCATTCCCGCCGACCAGCGAATCATCACTATCGAAGACGCAGCTGAGCTGCGCCTTCAGCAGGAACACGTGGTGCGGCTTGAAACGCGGCCTCCGAATGCCGAGGGACTCGGCGAGGTAAAAGCGAGCGACCTGCTGAAGAACGCGCTGCGCATGCGCCCCGATCGAATCATTGTCGGCGAGGTGCGCTCCGCGGAAGCCCTCGACATGCTTCAGGCGATGAACACCGGACACGAAGGCTCACTGTCCACGATTCACGCCAACAGCCCACGTGACGCGTTGTCGCGCCTCGAAACGATGATCCTGATGGCAGGCTCGAATCTCCCCGACCGCGCCATGCGAGAGCAGATAGCGTCCGCGCTCGATCTTATCGTTCAGGTATCGCGGCTTGCCGATGGCTCCCGCCGTGTGGTCAGCATCGTCGAGATCACGGGCATGGAGGGACAAGTGACCGCGACCCAGGAGATCTATCGCTACAAGCGCCGGGGAATATCGCCTGATGGAATGGTGATGGGCGGTTTCGAGCCGACGGGAATCAGACCGGCATTCAGTGACCGCCTCGCCATCGCCGGAGTTGAGCTGCCGACTGGCATGTTCTCGGAGATGTACTCGCGGTGATTCTCGTCCTCATCGCGATCTTTCTGGCGACCCTGGCGGTTATTGTCGGGGGCTACGTTTTCGTTAACCGCCGGACGCTGGCCGAATCCGACATAGCGCGCACTCGGCTGCAGAAGGTGGAGATCGAGCGCACCTGGAAGCTCCTCAAGGAAGTCCGGTCGAGCGACCTCGGTTTCATCGAGCGGATTCTGACAGGGCAGAGCTGGGTAGAGGGGCTCACGATCCAGCTTCAACGGGCCGGCACGGATCTCAAGCCCGGAGCCTTCGTTCTCATGGTGGCGACGTCCGGGTTCGCTGCGACGTTCCTGGCGGCCCGGATGGAGTCTCTAATGCTCGGGCTGGTCGTTGCCCTTTTTGGCTGGGCAGCACCGTTCCTGTGGCTGCGGTGGAGGAAGCGACGCCTTTTGAACGCCTTCGAGAACCAGCTTCCAGATGCGATCGACATGCTGGTGAGCGCGATGAAGGCGGGCTATTCGTTTCAGGCAGCAACGCAGTTCATCGGAGAGGAGTTGATTGCGCCAGCCGGCCCGGAGTTCGCCCGCTTCTATGACGAGCAGCGACTGGGGATCGAGGTGCGGCAGGCATTGCTGAATCTTCAGGACCGGATGGACAGCCTCGATTTGAAGATGTTTGTGACCGCCGTGCTCATTCAGCGCGAGACTGGTGGCAACCTGGGTGATGTACTGGGCAATCTCGCCGACCTCATTCGCGGGCGGATCGCAATGAGAGGACATATCCAGACGCTCGTTGCTGAGCCGAAGATGTCCGCAAGATTTCTCGCGATCCTGCCGGTCATCGTCTTCTTTCTTCTGAAAGTCGTGAGCCCTAACTTCGTGCAACCGCTGACGGAGAATCCCTCGGGCCGGCTAATGCTCGGATCGGCGATAATAATGGTGGTGATCGGGTACTTCGTGATGATGAAAATCGCCGACGTCGACATATGACCCCAATGGCCATTTTTCTAATCGGGCTCATATGGGTGAGCATCGGTGGAATCGCGCTCGCATTCTACCTCTGGCGGCGAGAGCAGTCACGGCGCGACGTCCTGGAACGGGTGATCGGCACAACGGATGTGCCCTCCGCGCGTCACAAGATCCTGCTGCCGAGCGCAAAGGCCGACCCCGACTCGCTCAAGGGCAGGGTCCTCAGCAAGGCACCTTCGGTCTGGGCGAAGGACGCCGGTATCCAGCAGCTGCTCATCCATGCGGGGTATGACAGTCCGCAAGCTCCCTTGGTTTACTCTCTTCTGAGATTGGTGGCGATCGTCGTGTTTCCCCTGGTTACGCTCGCTGCGTTTCCCGAGGCATCCGGCTTTCAAAGAATCATGTACCTCATTCTCGCTGGATTCGTTGGTCTCCTTCTGCCGGTGTGGTATCTGCACCGGACTGTGCGCCTTCATCAGACGAAAATCAGGCGGTCGCTTCCGGATGCGTTGGATCTCCTGGTGGTCTGCGTCGAAGCGGGTATCAGCCTCGATGCAGCTATTCTTCGCGTGGCCAAGGACATGATGCTCGTTCATCCGGAGCTCGCACGTGAGCTCCTTATCGTGAATCGAAAGAGCAACGCCGGAGTCAGGCGGGAGGAGGCGTTGCGGGGAATGTGGGACCGGACCGGAGTGGAAGAGATACGAACGCTGGTTTCGAGCCTGATCCAGAGCGAGAAATGGGGCACCAGCAACAGCCGTGTCCTCCGCATCTCTTCGGACACGCTGAGACGACAGCGCCGCCAGTCGGCGGAAAGGCGGGCCGCGACCGCGCCGACAAAGATGGTCATCCCGCTGGCGCTGCTGATTTTCCCGGCACTGTTCGTGGTGATCATGGGGCCCGCGGCCCTCAATATCATAGCAGGATTCGGGGGCCAGTAACGACAATGCGGAAAGCGAGGATCACATGAAGAACTGCGGCGCGTTTTTCCGAACCCTCAAGGCCATGCGGCGCTCCGAGACTGCTTCGGCCGCGGTCGAGCTAGCGGTCATTCTGCCTGTGCTCGCGCTGCTCGCGATTATCGCTTCAGACTTCGCGCGGGTCTATTTCACGGGTATCACTGTTGCCAACGCGGCCCGAGCTGGTGCCCAGTATGGAGCGCAGAGCACCGCGACGAGCGGCGACACAGCCGGGATGAACCTGGCCGCCAGGCAGGACGGCGCGAACGCTGGAGTGGTCGCTGTGACCTCGCGGAGCTTCTGCCGATGCGACGCCGGGGAGGTTGCAGACTGCACCGTGGGCGACTGCGGCGCCTACGGCGTGTATCGCCTTTACGTCGAAGTCACCGCGACCAAGGCGGTTAGTATGGTGTTCCGCTACCCCGGCATGCCAACGTCTTATTCCTTTAGCAGGACCGCCACGCTGCGCGTGCAGTAACGCCATGCCCATGTCCGCGTTTCGGAACTTCTGGAGCGACGAGCGCGGCGCGACGATGGTGGAGTTCGCGCTGGTTTCCCTGCTCTTTCTGATGACCCTGCTGGCCATTGGGGAGTTTGGCCTCGCGAACTGGGCCAAGGCCAGCGTAGCCGACGCCGCGCGCGAGGGTACACGCTGGGCCATGGTGCGGGGCGGGAAGAGTGGTCGCCCTGTTGGCGCGGCGCAGATTCAGACCTACGTTCGGTCGCGATCGTCGCTCCGCCCCATAACGGTGACTACGGTCTGGACGCCCAACAATCTACCCGGCTCGACGGTTGCGGTGACGGTGTCGTATGCGTACAAGCGCACCGGCCTGATCATCCCCAACAAGACGCTGAGTAGCACTTCGAAGATGGTCATCGTTTACTGAGCGCAGGGCCATGAGTGCGTTTATTAGGGGGAACGGCGCGTCGATGACGCGCCTTTTCTTTTCCGGAGCGTATATTGGTTTTTGCGCGCGGCGCCAATAGTCACTCGCAATCCGCACCCAATATCCGATGCTCTTCAGGCGATTCTTTCACGACGAGCTCGCGCAGACGAGCTATCTCCTCGCGTGCCAGCACGCCAGGGTCGCGCTCATAGTCGACCCCAATCGGGATATCGACCGATACATCGATGCCGCGGCCGGTGAAGGACTCCGCATCACGCACGTGACCGAAACCCACATCCACGCCGATTTCGTTTCCGGTGCGCGCGACCTTGCTCGCGAGACCGGCGCGCAGCTCTATCTGTCGGGCGCCGGCGGACCCGATTGGGCTTACGCGTTCGCGACTGAAGCGAAGGCGAAGCTCCTTGAGGACGGCTCAAATTTCATGGTCGGCGACGTCCGCATAGACGCTCTGCACACTCCCGGACATACCCCGGAGCACATGACGTTCCTTGTCACCGACACCGCCGCGGGGACTGTTCCGATGGGGGCACTCACCGGTGATTTCATTTTCGTGAGCGACGTTGGCCGCCCCGACTTGCTCGAGATCGCCGCCGGAGTCGCCGGGACGAAAGAAGTATCGGCGCGCGACCTCTTCAAGTCGCTTCAGAAGTTCAAGGCGCTTCCCGATTATCTCCAGCTATGGCCGGGCCACGGAGCAGGCTCCGCATGCGGCAAAGCCCTCGGCGCGATGCCACAGAGCACGCTTGGGTACGAGCGCATATTCAACTGGGGACTCGCAGAGCCCGACGAGAATGTGTTCGTTCGGAAGGTGCTCAGCGGGCAGCCTGAGCCGCCTGCCTACTTCGCGGTGATGAAGCGGGTGAATCGCGACGGGCCTCCGCCACGGACACTCGTTCCGCTCCCGAGAATATCGGCGCGTGATGTTGCCGCAAAGCTCCACGAAGGGGCACCGGTCGTAGACACGCGGCCAGCCGCCGAATTTGCCGAGCGACACGCGGCATCCACCGTCAACATCCCTCACACGAAATCATTCCTGAATTGGGCGGGTGCACTGCTTCCATACGATCGGGATGTCTTTCTGATCGTTCCCGATGGCGACCAGCAGTCTATTATCGACGAGCTCTCGCTCATCGGGCTCAATCGAATCGGAGGCGTGTACGGACTTCGCTCGCTCGCCGACCTCGAATCGGCCGGCGTCGAGATGCGCGCAACGCCACAGGTTTCCATCCAGGCCTTGAACCAACGTGCCGGAAACGGTCAGGTGATAGTGGATGTTCGCGCACCCGACGAGTGGGAGCACGGGCACATTCCGGGAGCGGTGCACATACCGCTCGGCTCCCTTCAATCGCGCCTCGACGAGGTGCCGAAGAACGCAGACATCGCGGTTCATTGCCAGGGTGGAAATCGTTCGGCGATCGCGGCCAGCATTCTCCAGAAGAACGGATTCGCAGTGTCGAACATCACGGGCGGGTTCGCCGAGTGGGAGCGATACGCGGGACAGGTAGAACGGAGCGGCTCGCCGGGCGGCTAGGGCGATGACAATCCCGATGACGCCGATGGTCACGCGGGGGCGGCCAATGAACGAGGCACCCCCCAGCTGGCGCGAGCGGCTCGCGGCACTGCGCTACGTTCCACCGCTCGTAAAGCTCATCTGGAATACGCACCGCGGGTACACCGCGTCGATGCTCGTGCTGCGCTTCGCGCGCGCTTTCGTGCCGGTCTCGATTTTCTGGGTCGGCAAGCTCATTCTCGACACTGTACTCGCCGCCCGCGACGGACAGGCAACCTACGCCACGCTCTGGAAGTACGTGGCGTTCGAGGTCGCCCTTGTTCTCACCGGCGAGATCCTCGCGCGCGCTTCGTCGCTCATCGAGAGCCTGCTCAGTGATCTCTTCTCCAACGACATGAGCATCAAGCTCATGAAGCATGCTGCAACCCTCGACCTCTCGCAGTTCGAGGATCCCAACTTCTACGACCATCTCGAGCGGGCGAGAAGACAGACCGTCGGGCGTATTGCTCTGCTCACGCAGACAGTCTCGATGAGCCAGGACGCGCTGACGCTTCTCACCCTAGGCGGGGCACTTGTCGCCTACAGCCCGTGGATGCTCGTGCTGCTCGTGATAGCGGTTCTTCCGAGCTTCGTGGGCGAGACGCACTTCGCGGCGCTGGGTTATTCCCTTCTCTTCCGCTGGACGCCCGAGCGGCGGCAGCTCGACTACCTCCGGTTTGTTGGAGCGAGCGACAAGACCGCGAAGGAAGTGCAGATGTTCGGGCTCGCGCCCTGGCTGACAGAGCGCTATCGCGCGCTTGCGCAGCGCTTCTACGAGGAAAACAAGCGACTCTCGATCCGCCGCGGCATCGTCAGCGCTCTCCTGTCGATACTTGGTACGATCGGATACTACGCAGCGTACGTGATCATTCTTATCCGCGCTGTGCGCGGCGAGATCACTCCGGGCACCCTCGTGTTTCTCTCCGCGTCATTCGCCCGCGGTCGCGACACGATCCAGGGAATTCTGCTGTCGGCGAGCAGTGTCTACGAGCAGGCGCTTTATCTCAGAGACCTGTTCGTCTTTCTCGACATGCGTCCGACCATCGCGTCAAATCCGGACGCGCTGCCTGTTCCAAACCCGATGCAGCACGGCTTCGTTTTCGAGAATGTCAGCTTCCGCTATCCGGGCAGCGAGCGGTGGGCGGTGCGCGACCTGAACATCGCGCTGCTGCCCGGCGAGCGCGTCGCACTCGTCGGGGAGAACGGCGCGGGAAAGACCACTATCACAAAGCTGATGGCGCGATTGTACGAACCTACTGAGGGACGAATCCTTCTCGACGGCATCGACCTCCGCGAATACGAGCTCGGGTCATTGAGACATGCGATCGGCGTCATCTTTCAGGATTTCGTGCGCTACGACATGCGCTTCGACGAGAATATAGGCGTGGGCGAGATCGAATCGGTGCGCGACGCGCTGGACGGGAACAACGGCGTTCCCGAGACGATACAAACAGCTGCGGCGAACTCACTCGCCGCCTCTCTGCTCCCGCGCTTCGCGCACGGATACCAGCAGATGCTCGGCCGCCGCTTCGAGGAGGGCGTTGACCTCTCAGGCGGCGAGTGGCAGAAGATCGCCCTCGCCCGCGCCTACATGCGCGACGCACAGGTGCTTATTCTCGACGAGCCGACCGCCGCACTCGACGCGCGCGCGGAGTACGAGGTTTTTCTGCGATTCTCCGGGCTCGTCGCGGGGCGCATGGCGATTCTCATCTCGCACCGGTTCTCGACGGTGCGCATGGCGGACCGCATCATCGTGTTACAGCACGGCACCGTCGTGGAGCAGGGTACGCACGAGGAGCTGCTCGCTGCGCCCGGCCTTTATGAAGAGTTATTCCGAATGCAGGCAGCGGGTTACCGATGAGGTGAAGCACAGATGAGGGGGAATTCTTGGGATGTCATTGCCAGTATTGCCCATTGATTCAGATCGCGAGTCGCCTTTCAATCACGGCAATACTGGCAATAGCATCCCAAAATTCCCCCTCATCTGTGCTTCACGGCGCCACCCTTGTCAGGGTCTGAGATATTTTCTGAACCACCCGAGCGCCTCGTTCCACCACAGGCGCTGGTTCTGCGGCTTGCCGATCCAGTGGCCCTCGTCGGGAAAGATTATCAAACGACTCGGAATGCCTTGCCGCTGGAGCGCCGTGAACAGCGATACGCTCTCGTAATACGGAACACGGTAGTCGAGCTCGCCGGCCACCACGAGCATTGGCGTCTTGAAGTTTCCCGCGAAAAGATGCGGTGAGAAAACGCGGTATTGAGTCTCCATTGCCGTCTTGTCCCAGTACGGTCCACCGTATTCCCAGTCGGGAAACCAGATTTCTTCGGTGGCGCCGTACATGTTCTCGAGATTGTAAACGCCCGCGTGGCTGAAGAGCGCCTTGAATCGCGTCGAATGGCCGGCAATCCAGTTCGCCATGTAGCCACCGTAGCTTCCGCCGGCGGCGCCCATGCGCGTGGAGTCGAGCCATGCATTGCGCGCCAGCGCCGCGTCGAGGCCGTTCATCAGGTCGGTGTAGACCTTCCCGGCCCAGTCTTTCGTGATCTCATCCACGAACTTCTGGCCGTAGCCTGTTGATCCTCTTGGATTGATCGCGACGACGCCGAAGCCGGGCGATGCAAAGAGCGAAAAATTCCAGCGGCCATGCCACTGGTCGAGCCAGGCACCCTGCGGGCCGCCGTGAATCAGAAACAGAACCGGAAATTTCTTCCCTGCTTCCCAGTTCGGCGGACGAATCAGCAACCCCTGAACGCTGTCGCCATTCGCGCCCTTGAACCAGAAATCCTCCGCCGGATTCAGCTTGAGCTGTGCGACCAGCGCGTCGTTCTCGTGGGTGAGCCGGCGTATTCGCGTCGCTCCATCGGCGCCCACTGTCCCGACGTAGACTTCGCCCGGCCGGTCTACCGCGTCTCGCATCCACGCGATCGTCTTCCCATCGCTCGCAATGCTCGGCATTCCGTTGTTCATCGTTCCGGCGACCAGATTCGGCATCGTGCTCCATCCACTCGCCGTTCGTGCAAGCCGGTAGATCTTGCCGCGGCTGGCATCGACGGACTGGACGTAGATCGCATCTCCGGAAGGACTGAACGCATAGCCGTCGGCGTTGCGATCCCAGTTTGCGGCAAGTCGCTGCGAGGTCCGCGTCGTGCGATCATAGGCGATCAGCCGGCCGAGGTCGGCCTCGAAGCCCGCGCGCTGCTGCGACTGATACAGAATCAGTTTTCCGTCGGGCGAATACACGGGATTGATGTCCGCGCCTCGATTTTCCCTCGTGATGACAACCGGCGAACCGCCGTTCGCGGGAACGGTGTAGACATTGATGTCCGTGCTCCACGCGTCATCGCGTCCCTGGTCCTTTGCCGTGTACGCGAGCTCTCTGCCGTCGGGTGAGAAGGTATAGGCCTCGCTGCCGCCGAACGGGCCGGGCGGAACGTCGTAGTTGATGCCGCGCGTTACGTCCGTCGGCGCACCGCCGCTCAACGCAACGACATAGAGGTGCGAGCGGGTGTTGCCTGCCCACGCGCTCCAATGGCGGTAGAGGAGGTTGTCGGCAATATGTGCCTTTACCTTGCTCGAGTCTTCCTGCGCCGCACGAGCGACGTTGCACGCATCATCGGCGCAGTCGGGATAAACGCCCGACACAAAGGCGATCTTGTCGCTCGTCGGGGCCCACACAGGACCGCTCGCTCCGCCATGCAGCTTCGTGAGCTGCCGCGCTCCTCTTCCGTCGGCGGCCACGACCCACAACTGTCCGCCGGCTACGTAAGCAACCCATTTCCCGTCGGGTGACCATCGTGCTTCGCCCGCATTCACGGATGCCGATGGAAACTGCCGTGGCGTTCCTCCTGCGGTCGGGACGAGATAAGTCCTCGTGGTGCGGGTGTTCTTCGCCAGATCGGTTGCGCGGACCGAGTACAGCACCGCTACCCCCGAGGGCGCGATCTGCGGGTCAGACACGACTCGCACCGCCGCGAAGTCCTCGAAGGTCATCGCCCGCTTTTGTGCGGATGCCACAGAGGCAACGGACATGAAGAGAGCGGTAGCGACTGCGTGAACGCGAATACGCATAACGGGTTTCCTTTGACGAGGAATAATTACGGACCGCGGCACGACAATGCGGACTGCGGCCTTGGTCTTACGGTAGCGCTCCCCGGGCGAATCGTGATGCATCAAACAGCTCCGGGGGAATCGGCTCGTTCACCTTCAAATTCTCGTACTGCTCCTTGAAGAAGATCTTGCCGTCGCGGTAGGAGGTGAACTCGAACGGAATCGGATAGCCCTCGACCTCACGATAGTCGCCGACATGGGTATCGGTGACAACGAAACGCTCGCCGCGCTTGTCACGCTGAATGAATCGCAGGAGCAGTAGCTTGTCTGCGTCTATCCATATCTGATTCGACTCCAGGTCGCCCTTCTCCGCTCCCATGACATAGACACGGCGCCCCTGCCAGCGCTCCTCGTGAAACTTGTCGAGATCGACGCCAAGGGAATCGAGGCGGCGGATGATGATCGAGGCCGGAATCGCATAGACGTCGCCCGTCATCGTGAGCACAGGCTGAATGGAGCGCCTGCTGTCCACTCGCCGGCCGTTGTCGAAAGTGATCACTCGATTGTTCTGAATGAGCAGGCCACTCTTTGTCGAAAGCGGAAGGAAATCGATCCGCAGCCTGCCAGGCACCGACAGGCGCTGCATCCATTCCGATCTCTGCTCCTTTCCGGCCGACGTGTAGAACGTGTTGGTCTGCTGGAACGTCAGAGTCTTGTACCACTTGCCTGCGTACCGGTCGTGCATCTCACGAACGAGGTTTCGCGAGGTCGTTATCGACGTTGGTATCTCGACTCCTACGGGAGCCGGTATCGGGGGCGGCGGCTCGATAACCGCGGGCCTGCATGCCGCCGCCAGTAAAACCAGAATCGGTCCTTTGTACCGCATCGTTAATCCACCGTGTCCAGCCCGCAGCGCCCGAGCTCCTGATGTCGTTGTCAGCGCGGCGCGCTCTGGCTGTAATAGATCCCGTTGAACAGAAATGGGAATGTCCCATGTGACTGGCTCCGGAAATAAATCTCCGGGCCGTAAAGTATGGCGTGACCCTTTCCGATTGGCGCAACGACTACTGCAGAAGCGCCCTCGAGTGCCTTCTGTCCCCACGCCCACCCGCTCCTCAGCGGAGCCGCGGTGTCGAACCATGCCACTCGTCTGATACCCCGCGTCCGTGCCTCCGGTAGCAGCCGGAATACAGGATTGTTGTCGAAGAACACATCGGCCCGCGGCCGCATTCCCCAGCCGATGGCGCTTGTGGTGTCGACCGCGGCGCTGAGAATCGAGCCCGGAACGTAGTACTTAGAGCGTGGAAGCGGCTTCCCGTCATTGTCTGCCACCGCGCTTGCAACCGGCAGCTCCAGAAGGTAGGCGACGTCCGCGGCCTCGCCGATCGCGAGGAGCGTTCCACCGCTCGACACGAATGACTGGATCTGAGGCAGCGACTTCGCGATGGTCATACTGCCCTGTCGCGCCCGCCACTCCGCTGGCGCAGAGGACGGCTCCCGCTCCTTATTCCTGTCGCGCGGTGGGCCCGGAACCGACGCGCTGTCCATGAGGATCAGCACGTCATACTTCGCGTTGAGGTTTCCGGCGTCGATCGTCGGCGGGAACACCACCTCGTAGGGAAACGCGAACTTCTCGAGTACGAAGCGGAGCCATCCGGATTCCATCGAGCCGCCGTACCTGTCGTAAACCGCGATGCGGGGCAAGCGTAAACGCGAGAGACCCGATTCGCTCGCGACTCCGAGGACTGGCTCGAACGCGGTGCCGGTCGAGCTCGCGATCTCACGCGCAATAGGAACCGTGCTTGGCTTCGCCCGAACCAGAAAGGTCCCCGCGTCCAATACGCGTCCGCCGGCTCTCAGGGCCGCCGGCGTCGAGTAGACCTCCTCGCCGCGCGCAAGGAGCCGGTTCACCGCCGTGAACGCATCGTTGCTGCGACGACTGATGGCGTACCATGGCGGACCGGCAGCAACAGCAGGCGTCGGAACACTGGCGAATCCTGCGAGCCTCTCGAACGGGCCGTCGAATGCATCCAGGATGCGATCGAACCGCACGCCCATCTGGTACGCGAGCGTCCAGCCGGCATTGTCGTACGGAGGAGTCGGCGCCGCGCCCGGATACAGTATGTCGTCCGGGTGGTCCTGCGGCTCGAACATGTCGAGAATGTGCGGCCTGAAGGCCTGTGCCGTTTTCACGACATACGAGCCGGCCGGGTAAGCGCGTCCACCGGCCGTAAACGGCCGCGTCGCCCGGTGAATCGTGATCCCATTCTTGACGAGCGCGTTCACGAACTTCACCGCCGTCGCGAAGTCTGCCTGATTGGAGGGAATGATGTATCCGCGCGGGTCGCGCGCCGCCCGCGGGTGGAGCACGGAGATGTACTGCGCCGGTGTGGCCTGCACTTTAGCCGCGCTGTCACGTGCGACAGCGAGCTTTACCGCCTCGACGCGGTCGGGTGTCAAGGTCCAATTGTCCCTGCTGCCGCGCTCGATGGAGTTCCGCCCCATCCTGTAGATGTTGTACAGCAGATCCTCGCGGTGCTTCGATGCTACGTCCATCACCGCGCGATTCGCGGAGAGCTCGTACGCCATTGACTGGGCAAAACGCCACCTCTGAGGCAGTATCGGATACGGCAGATTTCCGCTGGGTAAAAGGCGCTCGGGGCGGAACGCGACCGTCATCGGCGTTGGGTTCCCGATGGTCTCCGTCAGGAGTCCGATGATATTGTGGAAATAGGCGGTGGTCCTGAGGCCGCCATTCCACCACGTGGAATAATTGGCCCCGGTTCGCATCGTTGAGCCCGGCTTGCCTTCGGCGATCAACCGCCCGTGAATCGCGGCCCCGACCAGGTCGATGCCGACGGGAATGAGCGGATCGAAGTTGTAGTTGAACGGATCACGGAAGGGCGGCGCGAACATCACGGTTCCGGCGGGCCCGGTCTGGTGATGGTTGTACATGATCTGCGGGTACCACGCCCTGAACATGATGCTGTCCATCGCCTGGGTCTCAGGCTGGGAGGCCATGTACGAGTCACGATTGTTGTCGTGCCCGATGTACTTGTGGTAAAGCACCGGCAGCCCTGATGTGGACCGCTTCGCTGGAACTGGTTCGCGCATGTACCAGTTCGAGACCAGGTCCATCCCGTCGGGATTGGCCGGCACCGCCAGCAGGATGACGTCCCTCAGAAATCGCTGCGTCTCTACATCGTTCCGGCTAACCATCTCGTACACGAACTGCACGAGCTGCTGCGCACCAAGGACCTCGCTTGCGTGAAGGCCGCCGTCGATCCATACCACCGCCTTTCCCTGCCGTGCGAGGGCCCGCGCCTGTGCGTCAGTTAGACCTTCGGCTCGCGCCAGCCGCGCCGCGATTTCCTGATAGCGGCCAAGCATCGCGTGATTCTGCGGGGAGGTGATGATCGACATCAGCATCGGACGTCCTTCCACGCTGGTTCCGATCCTGACGACCTTCAGCCGGTTCGACTCGCGGTCGAGCTTCGTCCAGTATTTGACGAGCTGAGCGTAGTTGGCGAGGAAATAGTCGTCGCCGATGTTGTGGCCGAATTCCTGGAGCGGAGTGGTTATGCGCGATTGTGCTGATAATGGGAGCGGCAGGAGCGCGCAGGAGAGAGCAAGGGCAATTGACGAACTGATGCGCATTTGAAATGGCTGAGGGTGACGGTTGGCTGATCGTAAAGTTACCCTGCGGGCCTTCGGTTTGCTCCGCGGGCCAGGTGGTATCCTTCGCGAGCTACCGTCGCTTGGAGTTACAAATCCGCATCCGAGCAAGACTATCTCAACCGCGATTTCACCTGACTATCTCGGACAGCGATGAATACTCCCACGAGCATGATCGCTCCGCCCACGAGCGTGATGGCCGGCGGGATTTGCCTGATGCCGGGAAGGATTGCACCGAGGAGTGTCGCTCCGATGGGCTCGCCCAGCACGGTGAGGTTCACGACGTAGGCTGGCAGAAACTTGAGCGCCCAGTTCATTCCCGTGTGGCCCAGAAGCATCGGTCCAACGGCGAGCGCCGCGAAGATCGCCAGCTCGCGCGGAGGTTGCGGCGACAGGGGCACATGTGAGATTGCCGCGAACAGCAGCAGAACCAGAAAGCACGCGGTATAGGCGAGGCCGACGTAGGCCCACACTCCATAGGTCGCGCGCAGGTGCCTGCCGATCGTGTAATAGATCGCGGCAGTCACCGCGGCTGACGTCGCGAGCAGATTCCCGAGTGTCATGCGATGGCCGAATGGCGCTCCACCGTCGCCCAGGTCGGGGATTGCGATCACGAGCGCGCCGGCCACTGCTATTGCGATCCCGATGAGCTGGCGGGGAGTAGGAATCTCCCGGAGGAAAAGGGCGGAGATGCCGATGATGATTGCCGGCTGAAGATTCACCAGCGTTACGGAGGCGGCGATTGTCGTCAGATGGATCGACGCATTCCACGCCCAGAAATGCAACGCGAGCGCAACGCCGGCCAAACCAGCAATCGCGCCATCGCGTCCACTCAGGGATCGCCACTGCCGCCACTCACCTGTTGCGATCAGGAAGACGGCGACGATGATCAACGAAAACCCGAGCCGCCACACGGCGATCGCCAACGGATCTGCCGCGGAGAGTCGTACGAGCGGACCCGCGAAGGAGATGCCGAGGAGGGCGAGTGCGAGCACCCACACCGGCGAGCGGGTATTCAAAAATGCTGGCTGAGGGCTACAGCCGAAGTGAGGTCATCGTACTACCGGTCAATCGGGCTGCCGGTCTATCGGTCTATCGGTCTATCGGTCTTACGGCGTTTCCGTAACCGCCAGCATCTGCGACTCTGTGAGACCTCGCGCTTTCAAAACTTTGCTCGGGTACGTGTGGCAGTTCTTCGTATTCCTGCCTTTTACGCAGCCGTTGTAGGCGAGCAAAGCGCGGTTCAGGTTCTTCGTCTTCTTGATCGTCTGCGCCAGTACGCTCACACCGTGACAGATGTTCGACTCGATGTTGAACAGATCCTTCGACGGGCAGCCCCAGTTGCCGCTGTGGAACGGCATCACCTGCATCAGGCCGCGCGCGCCGACGTTGCTCTTCGCCCTCGGGTCGAGCTTCGCGTCCTCGACGAGCATCACGCCGACGAGAAGCACCGGGTCGATGTTTTTCCTCCGGCCCTCGACGACGAGAGCGTCCGCAATGCGATCGGCGACCTCGCCGTTCTTGGTGTAGCGCCGCAGCACCTGACCGATCCGGAATGCTTCCTGGGTAGGCGTCTGCGCCTGGATCAATGCGCCCGGAAGCTTGAGCAGCTCAGCGGGTCGCGTGTACTTCGGATGCTCCTGGTTCAACGTCCAGACCGTGCCGGCAACGAGCAGAGCGGAAGGAGCCGCGACGTTTGCAATCGCGCTCAGATACTTCTTCCAGCGGGGCTGATACAGGGTCTCTACCTGCCTTCGGTCCCTGACTGGCTTCAACTTGCTCTGAGTGACTGGCTTCAACTTGCTCTCCCGTGGACGCGTTGATCGAAATGAGGTCATGCCGCAGGTACCAGAAAGCCACCCTTGCCGTCCGAGAACGCTCTGCCTAGGCGGTCGGCGAAGCGCTCGAGAGCTACGAAGTCCTTTTCCCAGACCTGATACTCGGCCGCCGTTGTGGGCGACCTGTGACCGGGAGTGCCGGTCGATTCCACACGCTTCAGCTGCTTTCTCTCTCTCACGAGCTCTGCCCCTCTTGACTCGGCGAAGCTCCACATGCGTCTGCCGATCTGCGAATTCGTCAGCGGACACTCGGGATAGCGCTCCCTTATGTACCGTATGAAGTACTCGTTATCGACTACGCGACGACCTGGAGTAGCGGACTCGGCCGATTCAGCCGATGCAGCCGTACCTTCGTCATCCCGAACGTCGAGTGTCACGCGCAGCTCGGCACCGAGAACGGTGGCGATCTGACGGAGCAAATCGAGCGAGACGTTGTAATGCTCGTCGTGCTCGATGTTTCGTATCGTGGACGCGGACACGGGCACCGAGAGCTGAGCGGCCACGTCTTCTCGCCTCAGGCCCCTCAGCTTGCGGAGCCGTTCGAGATCGTGGCCTATCCAGTCTGATACACGTATCCCGTCAATAGCGTTAACGGTCAACGTATAAGGGTAACCCGGCTGAGCCCTTGGGACAAGGGAATGAGGCCCGAAGGCAGTCGTACCCGAAAGTCATGCCGGGGCCAGAAGAGCATCTTTGTGACCTTTGACTCCTTGCCACTCAGGCACGGAGCTTTTTCTCCCTCTACTCGGTTCCATCTCCTGTAAAAGGCACGCTCAACATTTGTGATGCCGCCTGGTCGGCGAACTTGAGGACCTTTCCCGAATAAGTGTGGCAGTGAGGCGTGTTGGTGCCCCGAACGCACCCGTTATAGCGCAGTAGCGCCTTCTGCAAGGTGGGCGTCTTCTTGATGTACTGCTGCAGGATGCTGGTCCCATAGCAGATGTTCGAGGCGATGTCCACCAGATCATTCGACGGGCAATCCTTCCATTTCCCGCGATGGAATGGCATCACCTGCATGAGCCCGCGGGCGCTGACGTTGCTGCTCGCTCTCGGATCGAGCTTCGCGTTCTCCGTGAGAAGAACCCCGATTAGCAGCGCCGGGTCGAGATCCCTTTTCGCTCCCTCTCTTACCAGCGCTTCAGCGATCTTGTTTGCCCGGACGGTGTCCTTTGTGTATCTGCGGAGCACGTGTGAGACCCGGAACGCCTGCTCGCCCAGCGGACGAGGAGCGGTGACGAGTGCAACCGGCAGCTGCAGGAGATCGCCAGCTTTGACGTATTTCGGGCGCTGCTGATTGAGAGTCCAGATGGTGCCCGCGGCGAGGAGAATGCTTGCCGCCACGCCGTGGATTATTGCCCTGGCGATTACCCACGCCCGACTCTGCGGACGCTCGTCGCTCCGCCTCCGAACGTTGGTGTACACGTTCCCTTGGGAGTGCCGTCTGTCGAGCCCTGCCAGTTCCTGAGGGTCGGGCCCTGTCATCGGCGGCTCTCCGTAGGTGGACATATGACTTTCTGATGCACCCAACATGCCAGTCCAGGGTACGCTGCTTGCGCTTGCACCACGCGCGAAAACTCCCAGGGGGCGGGTAGCTTGCAGGCCTCGGTTCCTGTTTTCTTACCCTTAAGATGAACACGAAGCCTCAATGAAGGAATCAGAGGGACTTTACCGCGGCTTTCGTTTCCTGAAACGGCTGCTGATTGGCGTCGTCGTCGTGCTCGTTGGAATGGGCGTTGTCGGCTACACGCTTTTCATGCGCCGTGTGGATGCCCGGGGCGCGTGGTCGGCCGCGTCGCGGGAAGTTTCCGGGGGAATGCTTCACTACGGTGAGCGCGTCGAGCGCTGGGTCAAAGCGTTCCAGCGACGGCCCACCGATTATTATCGCGCGTCGAACGGCTTGCTGGTTGCAACCAACGATCGCGTAATTTTTGTCGGCGTCGCACCAGCCGACAAACTCGAGAGCGAAGACGCGCCGCAGAAGATCGTCCATTACGAGTACCCCAACGACACGCTGCTGACGCTGGAGCTGTTGCGCGTCTATGGCATGACCGCTCAGGGTGTCAGGATCTCATATCCCGGTCTTCCAACTAATACGATAGCGGCCACGCGAGGTGAGGAAAAAGCGTTCTCCGACCTCGTCAGTTACGTCAACGGGAAGTTGCTTGCCGATCGTGAAGCCGCGCGTCGCGAGCGAAAGCTTCGGGCGGACATTGCAGCGCTGATAAACCAGCCCATCTACTACACGGTCCGTCGCGGCGATGCCCTGTTCTCGATCGCCAGACGATTCGACGCCACACCCGAGCAGATCCGCGCCTGGAACAACATCGTTGGCGACAGGGTGCGGATTGGAGACAAGCTGATAGTCAAGCCCGAAGGCCCGCGGCAGACACCGCCGCCACCGGCGCCCCCACCTGTCAGACCTGCAGCCGGTACCCCGCCTTCCAAACGGTGAGAATGTGCCGCGGTGTCGCGGGATCGTCCTCGAGCTTGCGTCTGAGCTCCGCGATATGAATGTCGACGGTCCGCGTCATAACCTCCGCCTGATGACCCCACACCTCCTTCAGCAGATCGATGCGAGACGCCACGGCGCCTCGCCTTCTCACAAGCGCCAGCAGGAGGTCGAATTCCTTCGGCGTGAGCGAAACGCCGGAATCGCCTTTGGTAACGGATCGCGCGGGAACGTTGATCGTGACTGCATCGAAGCTCTCGACATCCGGCTTGTCATCGTCGCGGTGGTCGCCCCCGCGCGCACGGCGGAGAATCGCCTGCACCCGAGCGAGAAGCTCCGAGAGGCCGAAGGGCTTCGTCACGTAATCGTCCGCGCCGAGCCGGAATCCAACGACCTTGTCGGCCTCTTCACTGCGCGCCGTGAGTATCAGCACGGGTACATCGCTCCCGGCTTCGCGAAGCTGGCGCAGCAGTGAATATCCATCGATGCCCGGGAGCATGAGGTCGAGCACGATCAGATCTGCTCCGCAGGAGCGTGCAAGCGCGAGCCCGCGCGTGCCGTCCTCGGCGGCTTCAACCTCGTAGCCTTCTGACTCGAGGCTTCGCGTCAGACCAAACGCGAGATTGGCGTTGTCTTCGATGACCAGAACCTTTGTCATGCTGCCGGGCCTCCCCCTCCCCCTCCCCCTCCACCGCCGCCCGCCGCCGCACGACGCAGCGGAACTTCCGCTGAAGCTGCAGGCGGCTCGTCACCGCGGGGGAATTCCACGACGAATCGCGCTCCCCCACCCTGCGCATCCTCGACCCACGCGCGCCCTCCGTGAAGAAGCACCAGCTCGCGTACAATCGAGAGCCCGATGCCGCTTCCACCAACGGCAGCGGCCGACTCCCTCGCGAGACGGTAGTAGGGCTCCCAGATATGCTCGCGCTCGGCCCGTGGCACGCCGGGACCACCGTCTTCGACTGCAACTGCAACCGATGCGGTGGTGCCGGTGAGCGAGACTGTCACCGTCTGACCGAGCGGTCCGTATTTCACCGCGTTGTCGAGAAGATTGAGTACGATCTGACGAAGTGCGCGTGGATCGACGCGAGCGATGAGGCCGCGCTCGATGTTCGACCTGATCTTCGCGCGACGCGCTCGCGCGAGCGGTGCGAACGCGTTCACGGCTGCCTCTATCTCGCGATCCATCGCAACGGCTTCCGCGGCCACCATCCCGCGGCCGTGCTCCGAGCGTGAGAAGGCGAGGACATTTTCCACGAGATATGTGAGGCGCTGCGCTTCCTCGTCGATAATGCCAATGGAGCGGTCGCGCTCCTGCTCGGACCGTAGCTGACCGTTGCGAAGAAGCTCCGCAAAGAGACGGATCTGTGCCAATGGTGTGCGGAGCTCGTGCGAGACGCCCGACACGAAATCAACGCGAAGCTGCGCGAGCTGCTGCTGGCGCCGAAGCTGAAGCAGCGCGGCGATAACCAGTCCGACGGTCAGCGCGAACAGGCCCGCAAGCATCGGGAGCCGCGAGCGCGGAAGACCGCCGACGACGAGGCGCGGCGCAATATCCGAGCGCAGCGAGACGCCGAGCTTCATGTGTCCGAAACGCTCGTCGAGTGAGTCTACGACTGTGATTGCGGAGGGAAATGCGCCCCTCGCGGAACGGAACACGACGCCGGCCTGAGGTGCCGCCGCAGTGACCGCGAGCATCGAGTCACGCGCGATACCACGAACCAGCGAAGGAGGAAGGAGCGGGGTGCGGTCCAGGACCTGGCGAAACACCGGCTCAACGAAGGCGTTGGCGTCGGTCTCGAGACCATATGTAACGAGCGGCAAGCCGTCCTTGTCTCGCGAGACGACGTAGCAGACAATCCGCAGACGGCCGTCGACGCGGTCGATGCTCGCCACGTACGAATCGTTCGTGATCACGATGCCGAGCCGCCGCGCCGGATTGCGCCCGGCGGATCCGAAGGCCTGCGTGCGCACTTCCGGAATTTCGAACCGCCGGGGATAGCTGGCGACAGTGTCCCTGACCCAGCGCAGAACCGCGTCGGAAGGCTGTTCGCCCGCGACGGTCATCGCGCTGTCGCGCCAGTCGAAGCGGAAATAAAAGCGGACGCCCTCGAGATACTTCGCGGGCACATACGGCTGCCTCGACGCAGCCATGAAGTCCGCCGGCGACGGCCAGCTTTCCGGAGCGTCGGGGTTCACGCGCGTGAGCGGAACGATGAACGTCGAGATCATCGCGCTGAGCAGCTCCTGTGACGCCTGCTGGTTGAGCTGCCACATAGCGAACGATGCGTAGTCGTGCAGCGCACGCTCGGCTGCTCTCCGGTGCGACCGCTCGGCGTTTGCCGCCTGGTATGCGAGCACGGCCGTCAGAACCAGCGCAATGCCGAGGAGGGCGACGAGCAGCCTGGAGCGCGGCCGGCTTCCGCCATTTCCGCGCTTCATTCGCTCGCGCCCTCCGGGCAGCATCGGGTCACGCTGATTGGTGTCGCCCTACCTGAGCTTCTTTCCTTCTGTGTCCCACACCTCGACCGTCCCCTGGGTTGGACCCAGAATATATGTATGCGTTACGGTGCTGTGACCGGCGAAGGTCTCAGGTTGCGGTAAGGAAGCTGTAAGCTTTGTAACTGGGCAGCTGCCTCGGTGGGTGAACTCAAATGATGCCGTGGACGATCCTAGGGCTCGGCTGGAATTTCGCTTACCCGTTCGACGCGCAGCACTCGGCGCATGGTCCGGCTGTTCGCCGTAATGGTCACCAGGTAGTCGCCCTCCGGAACCATCGGGCCGTCGCGTGACCCTCCAAACCCGGTGCCTCCGGCTTCGGGTACCTCCCCTGGCCGCGTCTCTGCGGGACGGAGATTGATCTCACCGGCTGCCACACCCGTTCGCGGACGGCCGGCAGTCGCATCCGTGCGCACCGCCTTGAGCGAATCTTCGCGGGCCTGTCGCAGACGCGCCCTGGCGATGCTGTCACGCAACGCCGCCGGCCCGAGCGGCCGCTGCTGCCGGCGAAGATCCCACACCACGCGATGCACTCCAGCTCCGCCCGGGCCGGTGAGCCGCCGCACGACGTCGCCTTTGACGTCGGTAATCACGATCCGCGCCGTGTCGCGACGCGAATCGCCGCCCGCCAGGCGATACACGAGCGATGCACCAAACGGCGGATTGTCCGCGACAAATAGTCTGTTCCCTTCCCATCTCTGCGCGAAGCTGGTTGCGTACTGATACGCGGTCACCGGCTCGAAGAAATGGGCCGGTTGCCGAATCACGCTGTCGGTGAGCTGTTGAAGCGGGGCGATGTCGGCGACCCAGATGGACCGGCCGTGAGTGCCTGCGATGATCTCCCGATCGCGCGGATGAATCCTCAGGTCGTGAACCGGAACTGTCGGGAGCCCCGTCATGAAGCGCTGCCACGAGACCCCGCGGTTAGCGGAGACGTACGCGGCGATGTCGGTCCCGACGAAAAGCAGATTGCGATTATGAGGATCTTCGCGGACGACGTGGATGAAATCGACTCCGGTCGCGGGGAGATTGTTCGCGATGGAACGGAATGTCCTGCCAAAATCGTTCGATACGTACAGATATGGTTTGAAATCGTTTTCGCGGTGGCCGTCGAACGCGACGTATACCGTTGCGGTATCGAAGTGCGACGCTTCTACGCGGCTCACCCACGTGCGAGCGGGCACAGCGGGGAAACGTCTCGTAAGATCGGTCCATGCTGCGCCATCGTTTGTCGAAAGCCACACGTTGCCGTCGTCGGTTCCCGCCCAGAGGATGCCGGGGCGTATCGGGGATTCCGCGAGAGTCGTAATCGTGCCGTGCGTCTCCGCTCCGGTGGCGTCCCGGGTTATCCCCCCGGTTGTTCGCATGCTGAGGATGATGCGCGCCGAATCCCTGGTCGAGAGATCAGGAGAGATCGGAAAGAAATGATCGCCCCGATCGGTTGACCTCAGAACGCGGTTGCCCGCCATGTAGACCGTGGTCGCCGCGTGTGGCGAGAGGAAGAACGGGGCCATCCAGTTGAAGCGATATCGCATCGACGTGTCAGCTACGGCTCGCGCACGAATCGCGGCCAGCGCGGCGGAGATCTGTGGCGTTTCCGGTTTGGTCGTGTCACCGCGGGCGATGATGACCGAGTCCTCGAAAATCGCGCCGGGCGGGCGGCCGCCACCACGCATGATCGACGTTCGCGAATTGGTGAGAACGTTGAGCCGCGACGCGTTCCCGCCCTGAGATTCGCTGTAGATGATATTGGGATCATTCGGATCCTGCGCCGTATAGAAGCCGTCACCGCCGCCGACATTCTGCCAATCGGCGTTCGTGGGTCCAAATCGTCCGCGCGTTCTCGTCGGCCCGCACCATGACCCGTTGTCCTGAAGGCCGCCGCACACGAAGTACGGCTTCTGCATATCGAAGCTGACCGCGTAGAACTGGCCAAGCGGGATGTTGTTGATGAAATCGTACGTCCCTCCGCGGTCCCAGGTCACCGCGATGCCGCCGTCGTCGCCGAGGATGAAATGCTCGGGGTCGTTGGGATCGATCCACATCGCGTGCCAGTCGACGTGGACGGAAAGTGCGCCGCGTCGCTCAGTCTTTCCGCCGTCGTCGGAAAAACGAAACACCGACGACATCCAGTACACACGATTCGGATTCCGTGGGTCGACCCGCACCTGCGAGTAGTAGAACGAACGCGCATCCTGCTCGTTGCGCCGCATGAGCGTCCATGTCGCGCCGCCGTCGCTCGAGCGATAGAGGCCACTCACCCGCCGTTGAGCCCGCGCCGTATCCGGCCGCATTCCCCTTGGGAGGGGCTTCGGAAGCGTGTCTGCCTCAACGAGCGCGTAGAGCGTCTTCGCATCGGAAGGCGCTATGGCCAGGCCGATTCTTCCTTTCATCGTCTCCGGGAATCCGCCGCCTTTTATCTCGGACCACGTGGCACCCGCATCGGTGGTTTTCCAGAGGGCGCTTCCCGGGCCGCCGCTCTTCAGGAAATACGGTCCGCGTACACGCTCCCAGCTCGATGCAAAGAGCGTATTGCGGTCACTCGGATCCATCGCGATGTCAACGAAGCCGGCCTTGTCGCTGATGAATTTCGCGAGCTTCCACGTCGCACCGCCGTCGGTGCTCTTGTAGAGTCCTCGCTCCGGATTCGAATTCCAGGTATGCCCGACCGAGGCGACGTAGACGATGTTCGCGTCCTGCGGATCGACGACTATTCGGCCAATGTGCTGCGTCGCGGCGAGTCCGGTCAGCTTCCACGTCCGGCCCGCGTCGGTCGATTTGTAGACCCCTCCGCCAGGGGAAATCGAGTTTCGCGAATCCTCTTCGCCCGTCCCGGCATAAAGGATGTCGGGATTCGACGGAGCGACGGCGAGGTCCCCCATCGATATCACGGCTTCCTTGTCGAAGATCGGGAAGAACATCGTCCCGTTGCTGACGGTCTTCCAGATTCCGCCCGTTGCTGCGACTACGTAGAAAATCTTCGGGTTCCGTGCATCGACCTCGATGTCAGTGATGCGGCCGGCCATTACCGCCGGGCCGATCGACCGCCATTTGAACGCGGCAAGCGTGGCTGAATCGAGCGGGGCTGAAAGCTGCGCCGCGGATTGCGTGGATAGCGCGACGCCGAGAACCAGGAGTGGGTATACCTTTTTCATGCGGAGAATTTACCGCGAACTACACAGATGCGAGTCTATACCTCATCCCAGATGCGCCGTTGACGAGTCTCCTCGAGCGTGATCGAGCCGACGATGAAAGTCATCAGCGCAATCACACTCGGATAAATGAGTCCGGCATAAATGTTACCCGTGCGAGCCACGAGAGCGGTGGCGATGAGCGGGAGGAATCCGCCGAACCAGCCATTCCCGAAGTGATACGGCAGCGACATTGAGGTGTAGCGCACCTTCGCCGGAAATGATTCCACGAGGAACGCTGCCACAGGCCCGGTGATCATGGCGGCGATCGTGATCTGAATGACGATCAGGAGAACTATTGCCGGAGCATTCAAGGGACTCGAAAAGGAAACGATGCCGCGATAGATGGCGAAATACGACAGCGCGCCGATGAGGTTTCCAGCCATCATCAGTCGTTTGCGACCGACTCGGTCGGACAGCGTTCCGAAGAAGATGAACGCAGGAGTTCCTATCACCAGTGACACCGCGAGGATGCCATAAGCGGTGTCAGTAGGAATTTTCAGTACGGTCTGGAGAAAGAAGAGCGCGTAGAACTGGCCCGTATACCACGTGACCGCCTGGCCAGCCGTAACGCCGAAGAGGATCTTCAACACGAGCTTCCATTTGGGCCAGGTGTCGAAGCTCTCCCGCACCGGAGTTGTCGATGCCCCACCCTGCGTTTTCAACCGCGAATAAAGCGGCGATTCTCCGAGCTGCATGCGGATGTAGAACGAAACAAGCACGAGCGCGATCGAGAGGAAGAAGGGGATTCTCCATCCCCATTCCGCGAACGCAGCATCGCCAACCGTCCTGCGAGTGACGAGGATCACAACGAGTGAGACGAACAGACCGAGCGTTGCCGTCGTCTGAATGAAGCTCGTGTAGAAGCCTCGTCTGCTGTCGGGCACGTGCTCCGCGACATACACGGCCGCACCCCCGTATTCGCCGCCAAGGGCGAGCCCCTGAAGCAGGCGGAGAATGACGAGAATGATCGGCGCGGCGATGCCGATGGTCGCGTAGCCCGGCAGGAAACCGATCGCCGCGGTCGAGCCGCCCATGATCAGCAGCGTCGCGAGAAACGCGATTTTGCGTCCGACGCGATCTCCTAGCCGGCCGAAGAAAAGCGCGCCGAGCGGTCGCACGGCAAACCCGACGGCGAACGTGGCAAGGGTCTTGAGAAAATTCGCGGTCGGATTTCCCGCGGGATAAAACTGTGTCGCAATGATCGTGGCGAGGCTTCCGAAGATGAAGAAATCGTACCATTCGATCATCGTGCCGGCAGTCGAAGCAGCAATGACGCGCCAGATCCCCGCGGGCGAGCTTACCGGCTCGAAGCGAGTGGACGCAGCATCCTTGTCCGGCATGGCACCCATAGGGGCGGAAAGGTGCGTCTCCGGCAATGGGCGGGCTAGATTCGATCGGACAAACAATGACTGACACTCAATCGACTGAATCGATCGACCTCAACGCCGACATCGGCGAGTACACAGGCACTTCAGGCGCTTCGCTCGACGCCAGCATCCTCGAGCTGGTGAGCTCCGCCAGCATTGCCTGTGGCGGCCACGCCGGCGACCTGGAAGTAATGCAGCGAACCGTGGACTACGCTGCGAGTCGCGGCGTCGCCATCGGCGCGCATCCGAGCTACCCCGACCGCGAGAATTTCGGAAGGCGCGAGATGGAAATTTCGGAGGAAGAGCTCGGGGACCAGATCGTATCGCAGATCGAAGCGCTGGCTGACTGTTGCGCGAGAGCGGGGGTGAACCTTCGCTACGTCAAGCCGCACGGAGCGCTTTACAATGTGGCAGCGCGTGATGCGGAGGTTGCACGAGTGATCGCAGAAGCCGTACGCAGCGTTGACCCGGCGCTTGTTCTTCTAGGTCTCGCGGAGAGCACCATGATTTACGAGGCCGAGCAGGCAGGGCTTTCGGTGGCGTGCGAAGCATTCGCGGATCGTGCCTATCTCTCCAATGGAACTCTGCTGTCGCGCGACCGCGCGGGCGCCGTGCTCCACGACGCCGCGACAGTGGCGAATCGCGCGGTCGTAATCGCACGTGATCATTATGTGCAGACAGTGGACGGGGCTCGCCTCGAAGTCAAAGCCGATTCCCTCTGCATTCACGGCGACAATCCCGAGGCCTTGTCTCTCGTCACGGCCACGAGGCAAGCCCTCGAGGGAGAGGGATTCGCAATCCGGCCATTCGCTTGAGCGAGCTCTGGCCACGATACCTGGAGCTCGGCGATTCGGCGATCACGGTCGCGCTCGGTGAGGGAATCTCCCGGAAGCTGAGTCGGGAAGTCGCGGACCTCACCCGAGCACTTGCAGCCTCGAATATCGAAGGGATTCTCGACATAGTCCCGGCTTACGCCAGTCTCACGGTCTATTTCGACCCGCGCCGGGTTGCGTTCGACGAGCTGACGACGAGCCTCCGCAGCGCGGTCGCGCATTCACGCGCCGGAACCTCGAGCGTCGCGACGGACGACACACAGGGAAAAACCATTCGGATTCCAACTCGATACGACGGGGAGGATCTCGCTGACGTCGCCGCGAGAACCGGATTGTCGCGCGACCGAATTGTCGAGCTTCACTCGTCGCGGGAGTACCGCGTGTATGTGATCGGATTCGTTCCGGGGTTTGCATATCTGGGCGAGCTGGACGAGGCGTTGGTGCTGCCGCGCCGAGCGACGCCAAGAAAGCGAGTCCCCGCGGGATCCGTTGCGATCGCGGAAGCGCAGACCGGCATCTATCCATTCTCGACGCCGGGAGGATGGCATCTGCTTGGAACGACACGAGTGACGATGTTCGATGTTGCCGCCCCTGAGCCAGCGCTGCTTCGCGTTGGAGACACGGTGATCTTCGAGCCGATCGACTGATGATCGTCGTCGATCAGGCGCCCCCTTATCTCACGGTTCAGGACGCAGGCCGCGTTGGATATCGATCGAGCGGAGTACCGCCGGCGGGGGCGATGGACCAATGGTCTCTCGCCATGGCGAATGTTTATGCAGGCAATCAGCGGAATGCTGCCGCGCTCGAGTGGGCCGTAGGAGGCGGAGCACTGCGGTTCGAGCACGAAACAATCATAGGACTCGCGGGCGCAGAAGTCGATGCGGCGATCGGCGACAGACCTGTTCAATCTCCGGGATCGTTTGTGGTTCGATCCGGTGAGGTACTGAAAGTTCGGGCAATTACGGCGCGGAGGTTTCTGTATCTCGCATTACACGGCGGAATAGAGTGTCCTGTCGTTCTCGGCAGCCGGAGCACTTATCTCCCTGCGAGCTTCGGCGGAATCGAAGGAAGACGGCTCACGAACGGCGACGTGCTCTCGTCCGGAGCATTGGCCCTGCCGCAGAGGCACAGCGTGGACGGAGGACTTCAGGAATCAGCGGGAGAACCAGATTACAACGCCACTACTGTGCGCGTCATCCCGCGATCGGCAGACGCGGCTGACCAACGACATTCGGGCGCGAGAGATCCGGACTCGGAGCTGTTCGCGCGCTTCGTGGAACAGCAATACACCGTAACAGCAGCATCGGACCGAATGGGTTATCGTCTCGAATCAGCTCAGCCACTCGCGGGAGCACGGGCGTCGATTACGTCAGAGCCGGTGTGTGCGGGGACGATTCAGCTCACGCCCAGCGGACAACCGATAGTGCTGATGGCGGACGCGCCGACGATCGGCGGCTATCGCATAGTCGGAACGGTGATCTCATGCGACCTGCCGGTAGTCGCACAGTGCGTTCCCGGCAGAACGCTGCGCTTCGAGCGAGTATCCGTTGAGAAAGCACACGCGCTTCTGGAACAAAGCGAGCGCGCGCTGTTGCGGCTCCTCAGGGCGGCGTCCGCGCCAGCAGAATACTGACCACCGCATCCGCCAGGAGATCACGGACCGACTCGGCGTAGTGCAGCGCATCGCCGACGTGAAGGCTGGCGCTTTTCCACGTATCGCCGCCGTCGTTTGAAGTCATTGCCGCGAGGTCGACCACGTTGACTCCTTTTGGCAGAAACTTCGAGCGTATCTGATCGTTGAGGGCCTTGACCGAAAGCTGGTCCGGTGGCCGCGGCGACAGCGTGGTCACGATGATGTGATTGGCCGCGATGCCCCTCGCAATCCACAAATCGACCATCCATTCCAGATTGATGAGGGTTGATGCAGTGGATATTCCCGCGCCCAGGTCGTTCGTACCCATGGAGATGTAGAGGAAATCCGAAGTCCGGGGTGTGAACGCCTGGACTCGAGTGATTGGCCCTGACGGGTAGTTATCGGTTTGCGACTCCCCACCGCTCCACGGGTAGCCGACACCGAGCGCTTCGCCCTCGAATCGGGTTACTCCGTTCACGGATTCACGCGCGTTCGGGCTTCCGATGATCGTGCGGCCTGTCCCTGTTGTCGTCCCGCCGATGCCGTGGTTCACAACGACGATCGTCTGGCTTCGGCTGGCGCGCCAGCGGCTCTCGATCTTCCCGGCAAGCTGGGAAGTACTGTTCGGATCGTTCGGGCCGAGTCGCGTCGCGGCGAAGTTGCCCACGTACGAGCTGGCGACGATAGGAAAATTGTTTCCCGAGTATCCGTAATCGGTATTGGAGTCGCCAAACGTGACGAGCTGCACGAGGGCGGTTCCGAGAGCGTTGAATATCAGCGGACTCCCTGCAAGACCGTCCACGCTTGCGAAGAGCGAGTTTCCACCGATTCCAAGCGTCCAGCTGCCCAGCGTCGCGATGCCGCTGCCGTTCGTCACGGCGCTGGCTCCGGAGATGCTGCCGCTGCCGCTCCGGATACTGAACACGACCGTGACTCCGGCGACTCCCACGCCGTTCGCGTCCGTCACAACCACAGCGGGCCGAATTGGAACCTGCGAACCGGCGACGGCGGTCTGGTCCTGTCCCGCGCTGATCGCCATCGCCACCGGCGGGGCCGGGATTCCGTCGGCGGTGAACAACACCGGGCTTCCCTGTAGCGTCCCCGCAGTCGCGGTAAGTGTATTCTGTCCCGGCGATGGCCCGAGTATCCAACTACCGACTGACGCGAACCCCGCTTCATCGGTGACGGCTACACCGCCCGTGAGACTCCCGCCTCCGCCGGTCACCTCGAACGTCACCGTATAGTCCGCGACAGGAAGATTCGCGGCGCTCAGCACGCGGACCGCTGGCGGATCGACGACAGCCTTTCCGGTTGTCGCTGTCTGCGGATCGGCGCTGGCGCGTATGATCTTTGCCGCAACCGGCGCGACCGCAGTTGCGGAGAAGATTACCGGGCTCCCCTCGAGCGCCCCCGTCGTTGCAGTCAGCGTGTTCGATCCGCGCGACGGACCGAGTATCCAGCTGCCGACCATGGCCAAGCCGGTTGCATCGGTTACGGCGACAGCACCAGTTACGCTCCCTCCACCGCTTGTCACGTCGAACATGACCGTGTAACCGGGAATAGGAATATTGCTGGCGTCCAATACGCGCACGGCCGGCGGATCGCCGACCGCCGTCCCGATTGTCGCCGTCTGGGGATCGCCGCTGATTCGTACTACCTTGGCCGGAACCGGCGCGGCGGCAGTCGCAGAGAACGTTACGGGACTCCCTTGAAGCGTCCCCGCGGTTGCAGTGAGCGTGTTCGGTCCCTCGGACGGTCCGAGTATCCAGCTCCCGACCGAGGCAAGGCCGGCCTCATTCGTCACGGCAGCGCCACCGGTCACGCTCCCGCCACCGCTGGTCACGGCGAAAGTCACGGTGTAGCGCGGGACGGGAATGTCTGCGGCGTCCAGTACGCGCACCGTCGGAGGCTCGGGGACAACCTTTCCGGCTGGTGCCGTCTGGGGATCTGCGCTGACTCGGACGATTTTTGCCGGAACTGGAGCGACTGCGGTTGCGGAAAAAGTTATCGGACTGCCGCTCAGCAAACCGGCCGTCGCAACGAGGGTCTGTTGGCCGGGTATCGATCCCAGCACCCAGCTCGTGGGCGCGGCTATGCCTGATGAGTTCGTCGCGACGGACACGCCGGTCACGGTTCCGCTACCCGTGCCCGGCGTAAAGACCACCGTAAATCCCGCGACCGGATTGCCGTTGGCGTCGGTGACTTTCACCGATGGCGGAGCGGCAACCGGGCCACCCGCAGTCGCCGCCTGATTGTTTCCGGCAAAAGCGGCGACGATCGCCGGTGCTCCCACGCCCCCGGTTGCGCTGAATGCGACCGAGGCTGGGGTGAGCCCTGCTCCGCTTGCGGTGACAGTGTTTGGCCCCGCTGTAGACCCAAGCGTCCAGCTTCCGAGAGTGGCGACTCCGGCCGCATTGGTTGTTGCTGCCGCGCCGGTGATCGTGCCGCCACCGCTCGCAATTGCGAAGGTGATCGCAAATCCTGAGATCGGATTCCCGAATGCGTCCGTCACTTTCACGGCCGGCGCCGTCGGTACTGCACCGCCGGCGGTCGCGGCCTGGCCCTGGCCCGCTTCGATGGACAGCGCCGTCGGCGGGCCCGGAACGACGGTCACCGTTGCAGTGGCGGTTTTTCCCTCCGCCGATGCGGTGATGGTCGATTGTCCGGGTAGAAGCGTGCTCGCGAGACCATTTGCGTCGATACTCACGATGGCGGGATTCGAGCTTGTCCACGTGACAACGCGGTTCAGGTTCAGCTGCTCGATGTCCTTCAGAGTGGCCGTGAACTGAAGGGTCTTCTGAACCTGAATCGTCGTGTCGCGGTTGATCGTGATCGTCGCCACCGGAGCCTGCAGCAGAACTCCGTAGACGCTGAAGTGACTAACCTTGCCCG
>DASQFN010000024.1 GCA_035633115.1 Gemmatimonadaceae bacterium
AAACGCGACTGTTAGCGCAAAGGCACAAACGACTTGCTTCATAGTTTTTGACTCCTTGGGATGAACATTGACTGTACGGGTACTATTACCTGTACGGGTACTATTACCACGCTCGGCAGGTATGTCAAGATTCCCCTGGTGTGGTGCGTTGATGAAGAACAAATGGACAATACATTCCCGCGCTGTCACACGACTGGTTAACACGGAAAGACCGAGAAGAAATGCCAGTAAAGCTGCAGCCACGCGTATAAATAATTCATGAATGCTTTGCCGTTCTCAATCTGCGGCGGGCGCGAGTTCCTGGCCTCGCGGGTAATCCCGCGCGGGCGCGGGGGCTTCGGCGCGACCGTACTTCAAGTACAGGGCAGGAATCACGATCATGTTTAGGAACGTCGAGGTAAAGATCCCACCAAGGATCACGACGGCCATCGGCTGTTGAATCTCTTTACCCGGTTCTCCCGCTCCCAAAGCGAGAGGAATGAGACCGACACCAGTCACGAGGGCGGTCATCAGGATAGGGCTCAGGCGTTCCATCGAACCTTGCACAATCGCGTCACGGAATGAGACGCCTTCCTCTTCCATAAGGTGTGTGTAGTGCGAGATCAGCATGATGCCGTTGCGCGTGGCGATGCCGAACAGGGTGATGAATCCGACGAGCGAGGCGATGGAGAGCGTGCCGCCGGAAAGGAAGACCATCACCACGCCTCCGATAAGCGCGAGCGGCAAATTCGCCATCACAAGCACGGCGGAGCGCGCCGACTTCAAAGCTACGTACAGGAGCAGGAAGATGCCGCCGATGGCGACGATGGAGAGCAGCGTGATGAGGCGCGACGCCTTCTCTTGCGCCTCAAACTGACCGCCGTACTGCACGAAGTAGCCTTGCGGCAACTGCACGTTATTGCCGATAGCCGCTCGGACATCATTGATGACGCTGCCTAAGTCTCGATCCGCAACATTGGCTTGAATGATGATGCGGCGTTGGACGTTCTCACGATTGATCGTGTTCGGGCCTTGATCTACGCGCACCTCGGCGACCTGACCGATGGGCACACGCGCGCCCGTCGGAGTGTCAATCAGGGTGCGACCGATTGCCTCAACCGATTCGCGCGCCTTATCGTCGAAGCGCACGAGCACGTCGTAAGTCTTTTGCTCTTCCAGGACCTGCGAGGCAACGTGACCGTTGAAGGCGGTGTCAACTGTTTCGGCTAGGTCTTCGGCTCTTAATCCGACTGCGGCTGCCGCTTGCCGATCCATGTTGATTTGCACTTGCGGCACGCCGACTTGCGGCTCAACGATCAGATCGACAATGCCACCCACTCCTGCCATCTGGTCGCGTATCTCGGCAGCTTTGGTCCGCAGCGTCGCGAGGTCGGGTCCGAAAAGTTTGATGGCGATCTGTGCCCGCGTGCCCGAGAGCAGGTGGTCGATGCGGTGCGAGATAGGTTGCCCGACTTCCGCCTCGACTCCGGGGATGCGCGCGAGACGCCGGCGCACGTCTTCCATGAACTCGGCGTGAGAGCGATCACCCTCCTTGGTGACGACCTCGATCTCGCTCGTGTTGACGCCCGCCGCGTGTTCGTCTAATTCGGCGCGTCCCGTGCGGCGAGTGGTCGAGACGACTTCAGGGACTTCGTGCAGGACAGACTCGATAACATTGCCGATGCGATTGGACTCCTGCAAGGACGTGCCCGGCGGCATGTTGGCGTTGATGTTCAGCGTGCCCTCGTTGAACGGCGGCAGGAATTCGCGACCCATGAAGGCGAACATCGCGGCGGCCACCAGCAGCATCGCGGCGGAAGTGGCGATGATCTTGTACGGATTGCGGAGCGTCCAATTCAGGATGCGCGCGTAATGCTTCTTCATCCACGCGACGAGTCGTGAATCTTTCTCGTCGTGAAGCAGCTTTGAGCCACCGAGCAGGAAATAGCAGAGCACGGGCGTCACGGTCAGCGCGACGACGAGTGAAGCTGTGATCGAGATGATGTACGCTAAGGCGAGCGGAGCGAACATGCGCCCCTCGAAGCCGCCCAGGGAGAAGAGCGGAAGGAAAACGATGATGATGATGAGAGTTGCAAAGAGGATCGAATTCCTGATTTCGCTCGACGCGCGGAAAATCACGTCAATGGCGGGAGCGGGCGTGGGCGATTGTGCGTTCAGCTTCAGCCGTCGGAAAACGTTTTCGACGTCAATGATCGCGTCGTCCACGAGCGCGCCGATAGCGATGGCAAGGCCGCCCAGGGTCATCGTGTTGATCGTGATGCCGAAGTAACTCATCACGAGAATCGCCGCAATCAGAGAGAGCGGAATCGCCGTCAAAGAGATGAAGGTCGTGCGAAAGTTCCACAGGAACAGGAACAACACGATTGTCACCATGACGCCGCCCTCGATGATTGACGAGCGCACATTGCCCACCGCGCGGTTGATGAAGTCGGACTGTTGGAAAGCCTTCGTGTCAATCGTCACGTCCGCGGGCAGCGTCGCTCTCAACCCCGCGAGCGTCGACTCGATCTGTGCGGTGACTTCCAGCGTGTTGGCGTTCGGCTGTTTCTGAATCGTGGCTACAACCGCCGGCTGCATGTTGAAGCTGCCGTCGCCCCGCTTCAGAGCCGCGCCCGCTTGGACGGTGGCGACGTTGCCGACGAGAATGGGCGTGCCGTCGCGCACGGTGACGACGGAGTTTGCGAGGTCTTCGGGCGAATGGATGCGGGCGCGGCCGCGAATGAGGAACTCTTCGTTCGTGCGCTCAAGGAAGCCGCCCGCCGCGTTCGCGTTTGAAGCGGTCACGGCTTCGACGACTTGTTCGAGAGTTAAGCCATAGTCGGCT
>DASQFN010000025.1 GCA_035633115.1 Gemmatimonadaceae bacterium
AACAACGCCAGACGGCCCGAAAAACGTGCAATCGGGTGCGTAGCGCTCTTCCCATCAGGTGAACGCTCAAAGAGACGATAACGTCAATATTCATGCGACTCTCAGGGGTGAATAAAGCGGTCAACTGCCGTTTCTAGCCTACCAAAGGAGACCCCCCGGCTCTGCCGGGGAGGCAGTAGAGGTTTGACATTTAAGGGAGTCCATCGAGGAAACTCCCGATCGTGAGCCGCCAAGCACACGAAAGGGAATTTCACGATGGACGAGTACGAAAGCCTAAGTCATACGAAGTGGGAGTGTAAATACCATGTGGTTTTCATTCCCAAGTGCCGTAGAAGAACGTTGTACGAGCAGTTGAGACAGCATCTGGGGGAGGTGTTCCGCAGGCTGGCTGCGCAGAAGGAAAGTCGGATCGAAGAGGGGCATCTGATGTCTGACCATGTGCACATGATGATCGCGATCCCGCCGAAGTATGCGGTGTCGCAGGTGATTGGGTATATCAAGGGCAAGAGCGCGATTCACCTGGCGCGGGTGTACGGTGAGAGAAAGCGAAATTTCGTGGGACAGCATTTCTGGGCTCGAGGGTATTTCGTCTCGACGGTTGGTCGGGATGAGGCGGTAATTCGAGAGTACATCCGGAACCAGGAGCAGGAAGACAAGCGCTTGGAGCAGATGCACCTTTGGCGCTGATTGGCCACCGTAAAGGTGGCCCATGAGAATCGGGGCCGCGTTAGCGACCCCGCATAGCCGCTTTGAGCGGCTCACAACCTAAAGCCCCCGGCTTTGCCCTGATCTTTACCCAGAATCGATGACGCTGGACACGGTCGTTTGTGTCGCATCGGTCATTACCTGCCACATGGCTGCAATATCGTCCAAGCGCTGCAAGCCGAGCCAAAGGGTTTGCGTACCGGGCTCGCCGTCGCCCTTGCGGCCCAGGAAGCCGCCCAGGCTCGCCACCCGACGGATAGCTTCGCGCAATGGCGGCGGTTTGGCCGGCGCAACGCGATTCTGGGTGGTGAACACCATCAGCGCCTTCCACTGAGCCTCCTCGAAATACACCGTGCAGGGTGCCTCAGGGACCTCGCGGCCGAGCTTGGTCAAGTGATAGATCCGCCAGGCCACCACCAGGTCGATCGCCAGACATGCTTCCAGTCGATCGGCCTGACCGAGTTGGCGCTGTTCGATGCGGCAACCGCTCTTCAAGGTACGATGCAGCACCTCGATCCCCCAGCGGCGCGTATACCACATCAATTTTTCGATCGCTTGCACAAAGCTTTCGACCGGCAGCGTGGCGAGCAGCAGCCATTCGAGCGGTTTCACCGCGGCGGGCGCTTCCTGTTCCTGGGCAAATACGGCCCAGACAGGAATAGCGGGCGCGTCTTGGTAGCCTGTGGGCGCAGCCAAGCCTACCGCGGCAAAGCGAACGCCCATACGTGCTTCCCGTGCCGCCCGACTACCCTGACGCGGCACCCGCAACACCTGGATGCCGGCGATAGGCTTCTCTTGCAGCGTCTCCCACAAGCGCGCCTGTGCGTCTTGCAGCTGCCGATTGTGCTCGGCGCGGATGAGCAACTTCGGCCCCTGCGGATGCTCGGCCGCCTCGCGAAACAATTCGTACAGATCCGCCTCGCGATCGCCCACGCTCACGAGGGTCGTCTTGGGCAGCCGCGCCTGCACCGCTGCGACCGCGCGGTAACTCTTCAGCCACTTGAAGCTTTCCTTCTCCTCGATCGGCAAGCGATGGCGCTTGGCTTTCTTGCCGAAATCTTCTCGATCGCGCGCCCAACATTGCACATCAAGAAAGCCCAGCGGGGTGCCTTGCACCGTGAAGGCCAACGTGCTGTGTAGGTGAAGGCCTTGCGGACCACGCACCCAGGCGCCAATCGGACCCAATCCGCCGGTTGCCGCATGCGTCGTATAGTCCAGGCTGGTCGTATCCTGCACTGCCAGCACCACCGATTCTTGGGCGATGCGGACCTCGGTGGCGCCATAGTGCGGTTGCAACAGCGTGTCCATGCTCGTGTCCGGGTGATCGAGGAATCGATACGCCGCCTTGGTCTTCGCCCGGCTGCCGCAGGCTTGCGGCACGTTGGCCGTGGGCCGCGCATAAAAGTCCCGCGCCAGCGTCAACAAGCGCTCCTTGAGCCGCGCATCGGGCAGCGCGCAGCCGCTAAACTCTTGTTCGGCCCAGTCCGCCGCCTCGGTCATAGGCCCGGGCGGCGCAGGGTACGCGGCGCACAAACACGCCTGCCAATCCGCGTGCAGTGGATACATCCATATATCCTTCACGCTGCCCGCCGCCCGATGCGTTCGATCCTGCCGGCCGCGGCCCTGCGTCTTGCCAAGATAAACCCAATTGGCCGCCCGGTAACACGTCCCGCGCCAGCGCGCGCTATCGACAAACGTCTCCACGAGCACCGGGCTTACCCCATAGCGCGCCTGCCAATCGGCGGCTAGGCGTGAGAGCGCCAGACTCAACACGTGCGAGGCCAGATTGGGCACCTGGACAGTGGGCACGATCAGAAACCGGCTGTTGGCCACCACCTTGGATAGCCCCGCTTGGCGGCCGGACTCATCCCAGCCAATCCAGCGATCGCGCGGCGCCAGCCGCCACGCTGGCGCAGAGAAGCTCAAGCCTCCCAGAATGCCCGCGCGGCTCGCCACCAGGTAGCGCAACTGCGCTCCACACAACGGCCCCGCGCCCAACGGATGATGCGCCTGCATCATCGCCCACCACTGCTTGGAGCGCGCCGCATCGTCAGCAGCCACCGGCACCAGCCATACCTCGCCCAATTCGGCGAGTGTCATCTCGACAACGGGCCACGCCCCATCGGGTTGCCCATCCGGCTCGGCTCGCCCGGCAAACGATAGGTCCCGAGCATCCGGCAATGCAATCACTCCGCGGCGTGCCAGCTTGAGCAGGGCGACCCGGCAGCTCATGTCCTTCAAGCGTCCATCAGCACCTCGCCAGTCAAGCCATGCGCAGACCTCTCGTGACAGACCGGTGCGCGTCAACGTCGGATCATTTCGCACTCGCGAACGAATGCGATCGATGACTTCGTCGGAAAATTCACGCCCCGTAACCCGCATGCACGCATGGTAGGCTTAAGCGCGCGCCGTGTCCAGCGAAAAATGTGGGACATGATTAGGGCTTTGCCGGGGGATACTTACTGCGGTATAGAGATGCAGCGCTGCGGCGTTGGCTTCATCGACTTGCAGGAAGGCCACACGGGCGTTCTCGCGTTGGCCGATCGCTAGCAGCGCGCGGGTAACGCGCGTGCCGTAGCCGCGTCCACACTGCCCCGGCGGCGTGAACACGCTGAACACGCCGAAGTGATCTTGCTCCATGATGCCGAGCCCTACGCACACCGTCTCTTCGCCGAAATTGAGAGCGACGGCGAAGCAGGGCAGGGCCAGGCTTTCGAGGCGGGCCTGCTGCGCGGCCAGCGTTTCCTTGGCTTCGCCGCGCAGATCGCGATTGATGGCGAGCCAGACTGCGAGCGGCGGTTCGTGGCAATCGGCCACGAATGGTAATGGCGCATCCAATGGTTAACGGCAAGGTCATGAACAACGTCGGCTCGACCACTCCATAACCCAGTGCCGCCAAGCGGGTGTCGAGGCCGGCTTCGCTAAAGTCGTTGACGCGAAAACGCGGCGGCAAGCCTTCCGCTGCGTAAAGCCGCGCGCAATAAGCGAGCTTCCCTTCGAGCGGCAGAGTTGAGGGATAGAGCGGGGTGACGGAATTGGAGCGCTTCACGTTCGATCCCGGCGACATGCGCAGCACCCAGCCGTCGTAGACCATTTGCTTCAGCGCGCTCGAGGAGTTGAGCGTGATTTCCTCGTAGCGGCGAATCTCTTCAGCGGTCATCGCCCAGTTACTGGCCCAGATACTGCTGCCCGGCCCAGTCGGCTATCGCGGCAAGTATGTGATCGACCTCACCGATGGCGG
>DASQFN010000026.1 GCA_035633115.1 Gemmatimonadaceae bacterium
CGGTAACACCTGGAAGTGGGCCGGCACGGGTTACGCAGGCGAGGGCAGAGGATTCCAAGAGCGCTGCACGTTGACCCTCGCGACAGGTGGAGGGTCGTCTTCGCTGAACTGCGAGATAGCCACTGACGGCAAGACATGGACTCCGTCATGGGAGGCTAAATACACCAAGTCCAAATGAGCTGTCTCGCACCATTTGATGAGAGTTGACAATCAACAGGACGGCGGCCTAATACAGTGTGCAGCGAAGGTCATCCGGCAGGCGGTGGACGCGCTTCGACCCTTGGGTGTGTGCGGTATGGTCGGGCAGGTACGACCTGGGGAAGAGGTCTCCCTGGATCCCTATACAATTCTTCTTGGTCGAACGCTACGTGGGATCGTGCAGGGCGACGCCATCCCCCAGATCTTGATCCCTCAGATTATCGAGCTCTACTTGCAGGGGCGGTTCCCAGTCGATCGCCTGATTGAGTACTATGCGCTCGAAGAGATTAATAAAGCCGCCACTGACAGCGAGCAGGGCAAGGTGATCAAGGCCGTGCTTCGCCCCAATAGGAGCTAAGCACTACTCGAGAGGTTCCGCGGGAGAAAACCGCGAGCAGACTAACATTCTAAGTCCTGCTGGTCAGACCGTGCCTAACATTGGCGTGGAGGCGATGCCGATTGAGAAGGAACCGCGGCCCATCTCAAATTTGGTAATCAGTACGTGCGCGTGTTCTACGTCTACACCCTCCGGGTGACGCGATGCTCTTTCATAACCCACGTAAACGACGGCGTCGGCATCAAGCTCACAGACGCCCGAATCGGGGGACGAAGCACAGGTTTGAAGTAGAACGTGCAATGCCAAAACAGCTCATCGCTCTCTTCTTTTTCGGTTTGCTGATGGCCCTTGGTTCGGCAGCGCAAACGCAGACCGCAACCTCGAGGGGCCTTTTCGAGCAAGTGGACGCCATTTACCCGGAAATCGAGGCGCTTTACCTCGATTTACACCAGCATCCCGAGACTTTCCATGCAGGAACAACGGACGGCGGCGAAGCTGGCCGAACGCCTGAAAGCCCTGGGCTACCAGGTAACCACCGGCGTGGGCCGCACCGGATAGTGGCGATCATAGCAGAGACAGCGATGCTGATGGATTTGATGGGCAGATGAACTGCTTTATCTGCGTTCACATTAGGCACGTGGCAGATCATCGGCGGCATGTGCGGCGGCCTCGCGCCGGCCGGGAAGTAGTGCGCCGTCTAACAGAGAGAGAAAGGCATCTATGGCAGACACAAAACATTCATTGCTGCGTGCATTGAAGCTGACGGATGCGATTGCGCTCGTTGCGGGCGGGATCATCGGGACTGGCGCCAGAGGAACCATGCTTCTCTTACTTCGCCAGAAGTTTCTTCTCAAGTTCATTCAAAAGAGTTGTGCGTTGCTGGCGGGGTTGGCGATCGTGCTGACCCTGCCAGCAACGCCAGCATCTGTTGCCGACGCGCAGAACGCCACTGAGTTCGACATTGTGCTGGCCAATGGGCGTGTGATGGATCCCGAATCGAATCTCGATGCAATCCGTCACGTCGGCATTCGAAACGGGAAGATCGCGGCGGTTTCATCGCGGCCTTTACGCGGACGCACGGTGGTTGACGCCAGAGGTCTGGTCGTCGCGCCCGGCTTCATTGATCTGCATTCGCACGGGCAGGATGACGAGAACTATCGCTTCAAAGCGCGCGACGGCGTGACGACGGCGCTGGAAATGGAAGTCGGCGCATCGCCTGTTGCCGCGTGGTATGCCCATCGTGAAGGCAAATCGCTCGTCAACTTCGGCGCGACGGTCGGCCACATCCCCGTGAAGATGGCCGTGATGAAAGACACTGGCCGCTTCCTGCCGCGTGACAACGCAACCAACCGCCGCGCCGCACCCGAGGAAGTCTGCCAGGTTGCCGACTTCATCAAACAAGGCCTGGACGAAGGCGCGCTCGGCATCGGCTTCGGCATCGCGTACGTGCCGACGACGACGCGGGGCGAGGTGTTCGATCTTTTCGCCCTGGCAGCCGAGCGCGGCGTGGCGAATTACGTCCACGTGCGGCACGCCGGAGCTGTCGAACCGGGCAGCGCGATTGAAGCCTTGCAGGAAGTCGTTGCCGATGCTGCCAGCACGGGCGCATCGCTGCACGTCGTTCACATCACCGGCACCTGCCTGCGGCAAACGGCCACCTGCCTGCAAATGATCGAAGGCGCCGCGCGGCGCGGCCTAGACGTCACGACGGAAGCTTATCCGTACACGGCGACGCAGACGCGCCTCGAATCGGCCATCTACGACGAGGGCTGGCAGGAGCGATTCGGGATGACGTTCAAAGACCTGCAATGGGTGACGACCGGCGAACGATTGACGGCGGAAACCTTCGCGCGTTACCGCAAGGAGGGCGGCTCGGTCATCGGCCATGCGATCCCTGAAGAGATCTCGCGGCTCGCCGCCGCCAACCCGCGCGTAATGGTTGCCAGCGATGGATTGATCGAAAACCGTCAGGGCCATCCGCGCGGCGCGGGCAGCTTCGCGCGCGTGCTTGGGGTTTACGTCCGTCAGCAGAAGGCGCTGTCGCTAATGGATGCGATTCGAAAGATGTCGCTGCTGCCCGCCCAGCGTTTGGAAAAGGCCGTCCCCGCGATGCGCTCTAAAGGCCGGATCAAGATCAGAGCCGATGCTGATCTCACCATCTTCGACCCGACGACGGTCATTGACCGCGCAACGTTCGAACAACCGGCGCAATACTCTGAAGGCATCCGGCACGTGCTGGTCGGCGGTGTCTTCGTCGTCCGCGATGAAAAGATCGTTGAAGACGCCAGGCCGGGCAAGGAAGTCCGCCGTCCGCGAGGAAATCAAAAACAATAATTATTCTTGAAATTTGCCGCCGCGCCCGTTTAGACGTGGCGCTCACCTGAGATCAAGCGCTGAAAAAATGAAAGTTAGAGCCTCTATCACACGGATAAGAAGTCATCAGCAACGGAGGTAAGAACTTTGATAATTAACCCTGCGGCAAGGCTGTGGGCAGCTTGTGCCATTATCGTAGTCTTCACTGTCGGCGCCCAAGGCCAGGAAAAGCGTTGTTTGACGGCTTCGAAGTTCGGGCCTGATGACCAGATTGGCAATCTTAACCATGTGACGCCGGCGAAAACGCTCGCGGCCTCAAAGCTGGTAACGCGCGGAAAGGCTTATCGACTCGGCATCGAGACCAACAAGGACACCCCCGCGTACGGCACACGCACGTTTGCGATAACGGTGCTGCAGCCGGGCCAGGCGGGCGGGGCCACGCTCGGCCCTAACAAAGCGACCTATAACGACGACATCATCACAGGCTGGGTCGGCGTAGGTTCGCAGATTGACGGCTTCGGCCACGCCGGCATCGACAATCTCTATTTCAATTGCAATAAGGCTGCCGACTTCACAATGCCCGACGGCCTCAAGAAGCTGGGCATAGAGAATGTGCCTGCGGTTGCAACGCGTGGCGTGCTGCTCGACATGGCGGGTTACTTCGGTACCGACATTGTGAAAGAAGGAACGGCGTTCAACCGAGCGGAGATCGAGGGCGCGATGAAACGCCAGGACATCAAGTCGATCGAAAAAGGCGACGTCGTTCTTTTCTACACGGGATGGCAAAAGCTGCTGGGCAAAGACAACAAGCGTTTTATCTCGGTCAACCCGGGGCTCGGCCGGGACGGAGCGAGGTATCTCGCGTCGCTCGAAGTGGCGAGGTTGGGGCGGACACGTCGAACTTTCAAGTGATACCGTTCGAAAAGGACGCTGGCCTCTATGAGGTCCACCAGATCCTGCTTGCCCTCAACGGTATTCACATACTTGAGAACATGAACACTGAAGAGATGGTCAAGGATCAGTCCTGGGAATTCCTGTTCACGCTCGGCCCCGCTCGCATCACTGGCGGCGTACAGGCGATCATCAATCCAATCGCGATCAGGTAGCATCGACAAAAATGAAGAAGCCTGCCAATCGAAACTCAACCATGAAAGTGAGCCAGATGATGATGAACACCCGCGCCCTTAGAGTCTCAATCTTACTGCTGACAGTTTGTATGCCCCAATCCTACGTCGCCCGCGCGCAGTCCGAGGGGGTCACCGCCGTACGCTGCGGCCGTTTGCTCAACCCGCTTGACGGCTCCGTAACTCAAGACGCCGTCATCATCACGCGCGGCGAGCGCATAGAGCAGGTCGGCCCGAAACTACCTATCCCCAACGGCGCGCGTTTAATCGATCTTTCAGCCTACACGGTGATGCCGGGCCTGATCGATTGTCACACGCACGTTTTATTGCAGCCCGAAGACGAGCGCGGCGCTCCACCCGTCATCAACAAGTCGCAGGCGTTTCGCACAGTTCAGGGGGTCGCCGCCGCCCGGAAAGATCTGGAGGCAGGGTTCACCACCATGCGCGACGTCGATAGCGAAGGCGCGGGCTTTGCCGACGTGGCCATTCGCGACGCGATCAACCGGGGGATAATACCTGGGCCGCGGTTGTTCGTCTCGACGCTCGCTTTGACGATCACCGCCGGCCATATGAATAACGTGGGGCTTAACCCCGATATTCAGATACCCGACCCGGCCGCGCTCACGGATTCGCGCGACGCGATGATTGCCGAGGTGCGCCGCCAGGTGAAGTACGGGGCCGACTGGATCAAGTTATACGCAACCGGCACGCTCAGGCATGTAAACCCCGTTACACTGGAGCCGATGAGCCAGGTTTCGGAAGAGGACGTTCGCGCGGTGGTCACCGAAGCCCGCCGGTGGGGGCGCGATGTTGCGGCTCACGCCTACGGGGGCGAGGGCGCGAATAACGCGATCCGCGGCGGCGTACGATCGATAGAGCACGGAATGCTGATGAACGATGAAACGATAAAGCTTATGGTCGAGCGAGCCGTTTTCTGGTGCCCGACGCTCGGCGTCTACATACCCGAGCACGAGGAAGACAAGACGGAATTGCGCCGCCGGATCGTCGCCACACATAAAGAGGTCTTTCGCAAGGCAATGACGGCGGGCGTAAAGATCGCCTTCGGCACGGACGTGGGCGCCTACGAGCACGGGACGAGCGCGCGCGAATTCTACCTGATGGTCGATTACGGGATGAAGCCGATTGACGCTATAAGGTCTGCTACACTCCGTGGCGCGGAGCTGCTCCGTATGGAAACTGAGATCGGCACAATAGAGCGCGGCAAGTTCGCCGACGTGATTGCCGTCGAAGGCAACCCGCTCGTAGACATTCGTGCCATGGGGCGCGTCGTCTTCGTTATGAAAGCCGGGCAGGTGTACAAATCGCCGCACTCCAAAAATGAAGCGCTGCCCGACATGTAATCGCGTTGAGACTGACGAGAAGCTCAACTTTTGTCGCGTTGATGGCACACAACTGATTGCTGCCGTTGCCGCTGAATCCGAGTCGGCCACGATGGCCCTTCCTGCTTCTCGTCCCGGCGAAGGAGTCACTACGGGACGACTCACCAACACTCCGTCTATCGCGGTCTTGCCATTCGTCAACATGAGCGCCGATCCGGAGAACGAATATTTCTGCGACGGGCTGGCTGAGGAACTCTTGAACACGCTGGCGAAGATTGATGATTTGAAAGTAGCGGCGCGGACCTCAGCATTTTCGTTTAAAGGGAAGAGTGTCAAAGTCGGCGAAATCGGACGCGTGCTCAACGCGAGCACAATCCTGGAAGGCAGCGTCAGAAAATCGGGCAATCGGATGCGAATCATGGTGCAGCTTGTCAATGCTGCGGATGGCTATCATCTCTGGTCAGAGCGTTACGACCGCGAGGTGCAGGATATTTTCGAAGTGCAGGACGAGATTACCTTGGCTGTGGTCGATGCCCTCAAATTGAAATTGCTGGGCGATGAAAAAGTGGAGGTGCTGAAGCGTTACACGCGCAATGCCGAAGCATATCAGCTTTACCTGCAACGGGCGTTTCTTCTTTTCCAAGCGAACTCCCGAGGGATTCGAGAAGGCCATCGAGTACTTCGAACGAGCGATCGAGCTTGATGCGCGGTATGCACTAGCCATTTCAGGGTTGGCCGATTGCTACACGTTTCTGGGTTGGTACGAAGTGATGTCGCCAGCAGAAGCTGAGCAGCAAGTGAAGCCGCTCGCCTTTAGGGCTCTCGAACTCGATGATACGGTCGCTGAGACGCGCGTCTCGGTCGCGACTTGGAAGGGACTATATGCGTGGAAATTTAAGGAGGCAGACCAGGAGCACATGAAAGCCATTTCGCGGAATCCCAAATATGCGCTGGCCCACCATTTAGATTCGGTGACACTTCCTCTATTCTGTCCAACGCTGATGTGCACTGCGCGGCCTGGATGCCGAAGATTATCGCCGTCAACTCCAAGCCGGCAAACAAGGTACAAAGGACTACTTTATGAATCGTAGAGAATTCAATCTGAATCTACTGCTTGCCGTTCCCGCGCTGACCTCACTAATTCCGCAAGCGCCATCACAACCACGCGTCAATGGGGAACGCGTCAACGCACACCTGAGAGAACTTGCGCAGTTTGGGAAAACGCCGGAAGGCGGCACACATCGCCTCGCCTATTCTGACGCCGACCTGCAAGCCCGCCAGTACGCGATGAGGCTGATGCGCGAGGCAAAGCTGGAAGTTTCGATTGATGCCGCGGGCAACATCGTCGGGCGACGCGGGGGAAGCGACACGGCGCTCAAACCCTTGATGATCGGCTCGCACATTGACTCCGTGCCCGCAGGCGGCAGCTACGACGGACAGGTGGGTTCGATGGGCGCAATCGAAGTGGCCGAGACGCTGGCGGAAAACAACGTGCGCCTGCGGCA